>NZ_JBHXBO010000060.1:0-20587 GCF_042726775.1 Oerskovia sp. NPDC060287 | reverse complement strand
GGGCCGGCCCCGGGGCCGTGCGCCCCGGCCGAGCCGGTGGCCGCCGCTGCCGATGCCACGGTCCCCAGCGGCACGGCGACGTGCTCCGCCTGGTGGTCCTCGCCGTCGGGCACGTGCTCCATGGTGGTGCCCAGCCCGTCGAGCGAACCCGCGCTGCGGGCGCCGATCGCGATGGGCGCCAGGACGCCCTCCGCGAGGCGGAAGTGGCGCTTGGCGCGCGAGGCGACCGCGAGGTCGTGGGTGATGGCGATGAGAGCGGACCCGTTCTCCTGGGCGATCGTGTCGAGCAGGTCCATGACCTCGCCGCCCGTGTCGACGTCGAGCGCGCCCGTGGGCTCGTCGGCGAGGATGACGCGGGGGCCGCGGACGAGCGAGCGCGCGATCGCGACGCGCTGCTGCTCGCCGCCCGAGAGCTTCTCCGGCATGGTGTCGAGGCGGTCGCCCAGGCCGACTCGCTCGAGCATCTCGGCTGCGAGCCTCTTGCGGTTCCAGAACTGCTTGCCCTGGGCGTAGAGCAGGGGGGCCGCGACGTTCTCCAGCGCCGTGCGGGCCTGGAGCAGGTTGAACTGCTGGAACACGAAGCCGAAGTCGGCGCCGCGCCGGCGTGCACGGACACGGCCGGACAGGCGGCCGATGGGCACGCCGTCGAGCAGGAACTCGCCGGCCGTGGGGGTGTCGAGCAGGCCCAGGATGTTCAGGAGCGTCGACTTGCCGGTCCCCGAACGCCCCACGATCGAGACATGCTCGCCCGCGTCGACCGTCAGGTCGATCCCGCGCAGGATCTCCAGGATCCGGTCGTCGGGGAGGCGGACCGACCGGGTCACGCCGTGCAGCTCGAGCAGGCTCATCCGGCCGAGCCCCCGTACATCATGCCCTCGTCGACCGGAGCGACGTCCTGGCCGGGCACGAACTCGAGGACGAGGTCGCCCTCGGCGAGCCCCTCGACGATCTGGACCTGCGAGCCGTCCGTGATGCCGAGCTTCACGGCCTTCTCGGTGTTCGTGCCGTCCTCGGCCACGACCCACACGTTGCCCGTCTCGACCGAGCCCTGGACCGAGGTGATGGGGACCAGCAGGGCATCCTCGGCCGACCCTGCGGTCACCTCGAGCTTGGCGGCCAGGCCCGCGAACACGACCGTGCCCGCGGGGACCGCGCACGTGATCGACGCCGAGGGCGTCGCGCCGGGCTCGTTGCCCGTCTCCTCGGCCCCGGTGGTCGATGCCGCGGCCGCCGTGCCCATGCGCAACGAGGTGCAGGTGAACGGGGCGGGACCGCCCGTGACCGTGACCGTCGCCTCGGTGGGGATCGTCAGGAGGCGGAACTGCTGCTCGGGGAGCATGGACGCCGTCACGGACAGGGTTCCGGGCGAGATCGACGCGAACGTCTCGCCGACGCTCACCTCCTGGTCCTTGATCGCGGTGAACGTCGCGACGGTCCCGGCCGAGCCGGCCTTCATGGTGGTCCGGGTGACCTTGGGCTTGCGCTCGGTCACCGTCTCCTCGCCCGTCTCCTTGTTCGTGGTGATCAGGGGATCCTGCGGGGTCTCGAGCGTGACCTCGAGGAGCGGGGCGCCGGCCGCGACGACGTCACCGACCTTGGCGTGCACGGCGGTGACCTTGCCGAGCTGGGTCACCTTCTCCTCGCTCGCCGGGTCTGCGACGACGGACCCCGTGAGGGTCACGGTGTTGGTGATGGGTCCCTTGGCGACCGCGACCTGCGGAAGCGTCACGACCGCCGACGGGGTCTCGGCGTCGCCCGCCGCCTGGGGGGCCGACTTGAACGCGATCACCACCAGGGTCACCGCGATCACCGCCCAGATCACGAGACGAAGGGTAGGAAAGATGATCCGGCGTGTGACGCCCACGGCAGGTCTCCAGGTGAAATCCGATGAGCCGACAGCTCAAGGTCCAGGCATGCTCTGGGAAGACTAGGGGGCGGGCGAGCGCCCACGTATCCACCCCAGGTATGAGATGGATGCGTGAAAGATCACGATCGGGTCAGTTTCCTGCCGCGATGTCTGCCTGTGTCCCCCTGGACAACCCTCATTGGTCGCACTTCTGACAAACGATCTGCGCACCATACACCGGAGGAGGACCAGAGGGGGCCGGGTTCCGGTCGCCGCGCCCGGCGTGAGGTGCGGACGTGCAGTCGGCACTCGCCCGGCGGGATCCCCCGGCTGGGCCCGGGAAGAGGAGAGGCCCGACGACGACGGGCCCGGTCCGTACGGACCGGGCCCGGGTGCGGGACGCGCGAGGGGACGAGGCCTAGACGGGCGAGAGCCCGAGGCGGCGGCCTGCGAGCCCGCGGCTGCGGGTCGCGAGGTGCGTCGCGACCTGGCGCAGCGCGACCGCGGCCGGCGACGAGGGGTTCGTCAGCACGACGGGCGTGCCGGCGTCACCGGCCTCGCGCAGGGTCACGTCGAGCGGGACCTGCCCGAGGAGCTCCACGGTGCCGCCCGTCGCCTTGGACAGGTTCTCGGCGACCTTGGCCCCGCCCCCGGACCCGAACAGCTCGAGCCGGGACCCGTCCGGCTGCTCGAGCCACGACATGTTCTCGACGACGCCGAGCACGCCCTGCTGCGTCTGCGTCGCGATCGACCCCGCGCGCTCGGCGACCTCGGCGGCGGCGACCTGCGGGGTCGTGACCACCACGATCTCGCTCGACGGCAGGAGCTGGGCGACCGAGATCGCGATGTCGCCCGTGCCCGGCGGCAGGTCGAGCAGGAGCACGTCCAGGTCGCCCCAGTAGACGTCCGCGAGGAACTGCTGGAGCGCGCGGTGCAGCATGGGACCGCGCCAGATCACGGGCTGCCCCTGCGGCACGAACATGCCGATCGAGACGACCTTGACCCCGTGCGCGACGGGCGGCAGCAACATGTTGTCCACGCGCGTCGGAGCCCGGTCCACGCCCAGCATGCGCGGGATCGAGAAACCGTAGATGTCGGCGTCGACCACGCCCACGTTGAGGCCGTCCGCAGCGAGCGCGACCGCGAGGTTGGCGGTCACCGACGACTTGCCCACGCCGCCCTTGCCCGAGGCGATCGCGTAGACCTTGGTCAACGAGTCCGGCTTGGCGAAGGGGATCTCGGGCTCGCCCACACCCCCGCGCAGCATGGTGCGCAGCTCCGAACGCTGCTCGGCGCTCATGACGCCCAGGTCGACGTCGACCTTCCCGACGCCGGCCACGGCCTGCGCGGCCGCCGTGACGTCCTTGACCAGGGTCGACTTCATGGGGCAGCCCGCGACGGTCAGGTCGATGCCGACCACGACGTGCGCACCTCCGGCGGCAGCGGCCGGGTCGAGGCTCACGTCGACCGAGCGCACCATCCCCAGCTCGGTCACGGGGCGCCGGATCTCCGGGTCCATGACCTGGGTCAGAGCCGTCCGGACGAGGTCCTCGAGTGCATCGGTCGTGGGTGTTGCGGAGCCGCCAGCCATGGCCCCATCCTAAGCGGGCGTCTAGCGTTCGAGGATGGACGCCCTCGCCTCGATCGCCCGTGACTCGGCTCTCTTCCTCGACGCCGTCCGCGCGGCACGGCCGGACTCGCGCGTACCGGCCTGCCCCGAGTGGGGCGCGGCGGACCTGACGTACCACCTGGCCGAGGTGCAGGACTTCTGGAGCGCCGTCGTCGGGCCTGCGGAAGGGCGTGGGCTCGACGGCGACGACGTGCGCACGCTCCGACGGCCCGACGACGACGCGGCGCTGCCGACGCTCGCCGCCGAGGCGACCGCCAGGCTGCTCGCCGCGCTCGCGGGCCGGGACCCCCACGAGCCGTGCTGGTCGTGGCACGACGCGGGCCGCACCGTCGGCTGGGTCCGGCGTCGGCAGGCGCACGAGGCCCTCGTCCATCGCGTCGACGCCGAGCAGACCGCGGGCCGGGACGTCACGAGCGCCGACCCCGAGGTTGCCGCGGACGGGGTCGACGAGATCCTGCGCGTGCTGGTCGACGGCATCCCCGAGTGGGCGACCTTCACTCCCGACGGGAGCACGATCTCGGTCGCGGTCGACGGGCCGGGTGAGACACCCCGCTCGTGGGAGCTGGCGTTCGGGCGCCTCGCAGGGACCGGGCCCGAGTCGGGCACCGCGTACGACCTCGACTCGGCACAGCTCGTGGACCTGCCGGGATCGACGAGCGCGCAGGTCTCGGGGGCCGCCTGGGACCTCGACCTGTGGCTCTGGGGGCGTGGCGAACGGGACGGGCTGGTCGTCCGCGGGGACGCGGCGCTCGCGGACCGCCTGCGCGCGGTCGCGGTGCAGGAGACGCAGTAGCTGCTCGGCCTCGGGCCAGGGCGGGACGCCGTGTCGCCGCACGGCCGGTCGCGTCAGCGCGGCTCCGGCGGGGCGTCCGCACGGCGGCCGCCGCCCGAGGACCGGCGCGCGTCGCGCGCCCCCGACCGCGAGGACGGGGAGGACCGGGGGAGCGGGGCGTCGAGCCCGGGCTCCGTACCGTCGCCGCGGGCGGCCTCGGCCGCCTCCGCGCGCTCGGTCTCCTTCTCGTCGAGCTCCTCGAGCAGGTTGCGGATCTCGGAGCGGACGAAGTCGCGCGTCGCGACCTCGCTCAGCGCGATGCGCAGCGCCGCCATCTCCCGTGCGAGGTACTCGGTGTCCGCGAGGTTGCGCTCGCCGCGCTGGCGGTCCTGCTCGGCGCTCACGCGGTCGCGGTCCGTCTGGCGGTTCTGCGCGAGCAGGATGAGCGGCGCCGAGTAGGACGCCTGGAGCGAGAGCATGAGGGTCAGGGCCGTGAAGCCGAGCGCGGCAGAGTCGAACCGCAGGGACTCGGGTCCCCAGGTGTTGAACCCGAGCCACAGGAGGCAGAAGACCGTCATGTAGAGCAGGAACCGCGGGGTGCCCATGAAGCGGGCGATGCCCTCGGAGATCTTGCCGAACGCGTCCTGCTCGACCCTCACGCGGGGCAGCAGGGTGCGGCGCGCGGCCTTGGGGGTGTCGAGGCGCTCAGCCACGGTGACCTCCTCGGCGGACGGGGAACGCGGACGACGCGGGGGTCTGGGTGCCCAGGCTCGTCTCCTCGGACTCGTCGTCGGTCTCGCGCCAGTCGTCCGGGAGCATGTGGTCGAGCACGTCGTCGACGCTGATGGCGCCGAGCAGGCGCTTCTCGTCGTCGAGCACGGGCAGCGCGAGCAGGTCGTAGGCCGCGAGCAGGCGCGTGACGCGCCCGAGCGGCGCGTCGGGTCGCACCCACTCGATGTCCGAGTCGAGCACCGACCCGACCGAGACGTGCGGGGGTTCGCGCAGGAGCTTCTGGAAGTGCACGATGCCGAGGAAGCGGCCCGTGGGGGTCTCGAGCGGCGGGCGCACGACGAACACCATCGCGGCGAGCGCCGGGGGCACGTCCTGGCGGCGGATCTGGGCGAGCGCGGTGGCGATCGTCGTCTCTGGGCCGAGGATCACGGGCTCGGTCGTCATGAGGCCGCCTGCGGTGTCCTCGTCGTAGGCGAGCAGACGTCGGACGTCGCGCGCCTCCTCGGGCTCCATGAGCTCGAGGAGCTCGGCGGCCTGCTCCTGCGGGAGCTCGTGGAGGAGGTCCGCGGCGTCGTCGGGCTGCATGGCCTCGAGGACGTCGGCGGCACGGTCGGTGTCGAGGCCCGAGAGGATCGCGACCTGGTCGTCCTCGGGCAGCTCCTCCAGGACGTCGGCGAGGCGCTCGTTGTCGAGCGCCGTGGCGACCTCGAGGCGGCGCGTGTCTCCCAGGTCGTGCAGGACGTCGGCGAGGTCGGCCGGCTTGAGGTCGTCGTAGGCCGCGAGCAGACGGGCCGCGCCCTGGGTCTCGGGTGTGCCGGCGAGCCCCGTGACGGCACCGATCTCGACGACGAACGCATCGCCGCGCCGCCGGATGCCGAGCGCGTTGGGGGCGGTCTGTCGGCGCACGAAGAGCTGGTTGACGAGCCAGTCGCCCGTGCGCTGCTTCTCGATCGAGAGGTCCTCGACGGTCGCGGACCCCGAACCGTCGACGAACTGGACCGTGCGGTCGAGGAGCTCGCTGACCGCGAGGGTCTCCATGGCGCGCTGCTCGAAGCGGCGCATGTTGACGAGCCCGGTGCTGATGACCTGCCCGGCGTCGATGCTCGTGACGCGGGTCAGGGGCAGGAACACGCGCCGTCTCCCGGGGACCTCGACCACGAGGCCCACCGCGCGCGGTGCGCCCTTGGGACGGAGCAGGACGACGACGTCACGCACGCGTCCGACCTGGTCACCGAGGGGATCGAACACCGCCGTACCGGCCAGGCGCGCGACGAAGACGCGGGTAGTTGCACTCACGTCGCAAGACTACGCACCACCCGTGGGGGCGGCGCCCCGACGGGCCGCGCGAGGCGGGTGCGGTCGGGCGCACTGCTCGCACGACGGGCGTCGTCCCGCGAGGGCGTGCGGACCGTGGCCAAGTCGTGACCTTCTTTCAGGGAGAGACCACTGGACTAGACGAGTTGAACCTGCTTGAATCTGGAACCAACGAGGCGCAATCGATCAAGATCTGTCATCCTGGATGACGGAACGTGACGGAGCCCTCATCGCGGCAGAGCACCCTGCGGCGACACAGCTCGAGCAACACCTCAAAGCAATGAAGCGGAGGAAGTACTCATGAAGAACCCGATCCGGCTCGTCAGCATGACGATCGTCGCGGGCCTCGCCCTCTCGGCGTGCGGCTTCGGCGGCGACAGCGGCAGCGACAGCACGGCGGCCGACGGCGCCACGACCCTGAACCTCCTGGTCCCCACCTACTCCGACCAGACGAAGTCGCTCTGGGAGGACGTGATCAAGGGCTTCGAGGCCGAGAACACGGACATCGACGTCAAGCTCGAGGTCCAGTCCTGGGACAACATCAACGACGTGGTCCGCACCAAGGTCCAGTCGAACCAGGCCCCCGACATCCTCAACATCGACGCCTTCGCAGGGTTCGTCGAGGACGACCTGCTCTACTCGGCCGACGAGGTCCTCTCGCCCGAGACCATCGCGGACTTCCAGGAGTCGTTCGTCGAGAACGCCTCGATCGACGGCAAGCAGTACGGCCTGCCGCTCATCGCCTCGGCCCGCACCATGTTCTACAACAAGGACATCTTCGAGCAGGCGGGCGTCGCGGCGCCCCCCACCACGTGGGACGAGCTCGAGGCAGCGGCGACCAAGATCTCGGCGCTGGGCGACGTGTACGGCTACGGCCTGCCGCTCGGCTCGGAGGAGGCTCAGGCCGAGGCCGGCATCTGGTTCTTCGGCGGAGGCGGCGGCTACGGCGACGCGTCCGAGATCACGGTCGACACCCCGGAGAACCTCGAGGCGACGCAGTTCTTCCAGAAGCTCGCCACGAGCGGCCTCACGCAGCCCGACGCCGGAGCGTCCGACCGCACGCCCCTCATCGACACGTTCATCCAGGGCAAGATCGGCATGATCGTCGGCCTGCCGCCCACGATCGGGCAGATCGCCGAGAAGAACCCCGACCTGAACTACGGCACCGCGCCGATCGCCACCAAGGACGGGTCGCCCGTCACGCTGGGGGTCGCCGACCACCTGATGGCGTTCAAGAACGACGGCAAGAAGCAGGACGCGATCACGAAGTTCCTCGACTACTACTACACGCCCGACGTGTACGTGCCGTGGGTCGACGCCGAGGGCTTCATCCCCGTCACGAAGTCCGGCTCGGAGGAGCTCGCGACCAAGGAGTCGATCGCTCCGTTCCTCGCGCTCCTGCCCGACGCGCAGTTCTACCCGTCGACGAACCCGCAGTGGTCGGCCACGCAGGGGGCGATGCAGTCGCTCATCGGACAGGTCGCGCAGGGCAAGGACGCGGCAGCGGTCCTCCAGGAGATCCAGGCCAAGGCCGACTCCTGACCCCGGACCGGTAACTGCCCGTCCAGCAGTCCTGGTCCCCGCGGCGCGCGGCCGGCTCGACCGGTCGCCCCGCGGGGACCAGGACCCGGCACCGAAGGACCTCGATGAGCTCGACCACCACCACCGCCCCGGCGCCAGCCGCCGGTTCACCCGAGCGGCCACGCCGCTCGTTCCGGGACCTGCTCACCGCACTTCCCTGGATCGGTCCCAGCCTCGCGCTGATCATCCTGATCGTCCTGTTCCCCGCGGGGTACATGGTCTTCAGCTCGACCCGTGACATCTCGCAGTCGGGCATCGACCGGGGGAGCGCCGGGTTCCAGAACTACCTGGACGTCTTCGCCATCCCCGCGCTGCCTCGCGTGCTCGCGAACACCGCGGTGTGGGTCGTCGCCGTCGTCGCCCTCACGGTCGTCCTGTCGCTCGCGCTGTCGAACTTCCTCAACAAGCAGTTCCCGGGTCGGCAGATCGTGCGCCTCGCGGTCATCGTCCCGTGGGCCGCGAGCGTCGTGATGACCACGACCGTCGTGTACTACGGGCTCCAGCCCAACTACGGCATCATCAACCAGTTCCTGGCGGACGTCGGCATCCTCGACAGCCCGGACTTCGGCTTCACCAAGAACGCCACGTCGGCGTTCGTCGTCGCGATCGTCGTGGCGGTGTTCGTCTCGCTGCCGTTCACGACGTACACGCTCCTCGCCGGGCTCCAGTCGATCCCGGGCGACGTGGTCGAGGCGGCACGCATGGACGGCGCCTCGCACCGGCAGGTCTACTTCTCGATCATCCTGCCGCAGCTCAAGCCGGCTCTCGCCGTCGCCGCGATCATCAACATCATCAACGTCTTCAACTCGCTGCCGATCCTGCGACTCATGACGGGGTCGATCCCGGGGTACGACGCGGACACCACGACCACGCTCATCTTCAAGCTCATCCAGTCCGACCGTGCGGTCGACCAGGCGAGCGCCCTGTCGGTCGTGAACTTCGTGATCGTGATCGCGGTCATCGCGCTCTACATGCGCATCGTCAAGCCGATGAAGGGAGTGGACGAGTGAGCAACGGAGTCCTGACGCGCGAGCCCGACGCCCGTCCCGCCCAGCCCCTCAAGAAGGCCTCGAGGTACGCGACCGGCGGCCCCGGCTCGGGCGGGTCGATCCCCGGGCGGGTCGTCGCGGGCATCCTCGTGGCGCTGCTCTTCCTGCTGCCCTACGGCATCATGCTGTTCGGCTCGCTCAAGAGCCGTGCCGAGATCCTGCGGATCCCACCGACGTACTTCCCCGAGCAGTGGCACCTCGACAACTACGTCACCATGTGGTCCACGCCGGAGACGCCGCTCCCGCAGAACCTCGTCTCCACGATCGTCATCTCGGTCGCGGCGACGGTCCTGGTCCTGATCGTGGCGCTGCCGGCCGCGTACTTCACGGCCCGCTTCCGGTTCCCGGGCCGCATGGCCTTCCTGTTCCTCGTGCTGGTCACGCAGATGCTCCAGCCGGCCGTGCTCGTGGCGGGCCTGTTCCGACAGTTCCTCGCGTTCGGGATCGTCGACACCTGGCTCGCGATGATCCTGGTCAACGCAGCCTTCAACCTGGCGTTCGCGGTGTGGATCATGCACAGCTTCTTCGCGAGCGTCCCGAAGGAGATCGACGAGGCCGCGCAGATCGACGGTGCGGGGCGCTGGGCGACGCTGTTCCGCATCAACCTGCCGTTGGTCTGGCCCGGTATCGTGACGGCGATCATCTTCACCTTCGTCGCTGCGTGGAACGAGTTCGCCGCCAGCCTCGTCATTCTCTCGACAGCCGGCAACCAGCCGCTGTCCGTGGCGCTGACGAAGTTCGTGGGTCAGTACGACTCGGCGTGGCAGTACGTGTTCGGCGTCTCGATCGTCGCCATCGTGCCTGTCATCATCCTCTTCGCGATCATCGAGAAGCGTCTCGTCGGAGGTCTGACCGCAGGGAGCATCAAGTGACACGCATCGAGGACGCGACCCACGAGCTCGGCGGCGCTGCCGCCGAGCCGTCGGGCGGACTCAGCAAGTCGGTCCGCTGGGAGCGCATGCTCGCGCTCCTGGCGGACCGCCGCCGGCTCTCCGTCACCGAGGTGGCGGAGCTGTTCGGCACCTCGGAGTCGACCGTGCGCCGGGACTTCGACCAGATGGCCGACCGCCAGCTCGCGCACCGTACCCACGGGGGGATCGTCGCGGCCTCGGTCGCGTACGGCCTGCCCGGCCGGTACGGCAAGCAGCTCGACGACCGCCAGCGTCTCGCGGAGGCGGCGGCCCACCTGGTCACGCAGCGCCACGCGGACCAGGCCGTCATCGGGTTCAACGGCGGGCGCACCACGACCCTGGTCGCCAAGGCGCTCGGCGAGCTCTCGGACCAGGGGTCCGAGCACGCGGCCCGCAACGGCGAGCACGTCTACACGATCGTGACGAGCGCGCTCAACATCGCCGCCGAGCTGGTCCTGCGCCCGCAGCTGCGCACGGTGTGCCTGGGCGGCACGGCGCGCGCCCAGTCCTACGAGCTCACGGGCCCCATGGCCGTGAGCATGGCCCGCACCCTGTGGCTCGACGTGCTCGTGCTCGGCATGGTCGGCATCGACGCCCAGGCGGGGCTCACGTGCGGCGACCCCGACGAGGCCGGGGTCACGTCCGCGCTCGTCGAGCACTCGCGCCACGTGATCGCCGTCGGGACCTCCGACAAGGTCGGCGAGCGCTCGTTCGCCCAGATCTGCGACATCTCCCGCATCACCACGCTCGTCACCGACTCGGGCGCGACCGAGGAACAGCTCGCGCCCCTGCGGGATGCAGGCGTCGAGGTCATCGTCGTCTAGGACGAGACCCCGCCGCTCCCGCCTCACACGTCCGCACCACGACGGACGCCGGACCGCGCCGACCGCGCAGCCCGGTGGCCACACCAGAAGGGTTTGACATCACCATGAGCACCTCCCACGTCAGCGTCGAGATCGCGAGCCAGCCCCAGGTCTGGCGCGAGGCGGCCCGCCTCGCCGCCGAGAGCTCCGCGGTCCTCCCGCAGCCGGGCGAGCGCGTCGCGATCGTCGGTTGCGGCACGTCCTGGTTCATCGCCCAGGCCTACGCGGCCCGCCGCGAGGAGCTGGGTCAGGGGGTCACGGACGCGTTCGCCGGCAGCGAGTACCCGGTGGGCCGTGAGTACGACCGTGTCGTGGCGATCACCCGTTCCGGGACGACCACCGAGATCCTGCACCTCCTCGAGGTGCTCGACGGCAAGCAGCGCACCCTGGCGATCGTCGGCGACCCGACCTCGCCCGGCGCGAGCGCAGCGGACGACGTGGTCGTGATGCCCTTCGCCGACGAGCAGTCCGTGGTCCAGACCCGGTTCGCGACGGCCGCGCTCACGCTCCTGCGCGCAGGCCTGGGCGACGACATCGAGTCGCTCGCGACCGCGGCGGAAGAGGTCGTGGGCTGGGAGGTTCCCGAGGCCGTGCTGGCCCGCACCCAGTTCACGTTCCTGGGTCGCGGCATGGCCGTGGGGCTCGCGAACGAGGCCGGGCTCAAGATGCGCGAGGCGTCTCTCGCGTGGGCGGAGTCGTACCCGGCCATGGACTACCGTCACGGGCCCATCAGCATCTCCGACGAGACCAGCGCCGTCTTCCTGCTCGGTGCCGAGGTCCCGGGCCTGGTCGAGGACATCGAGCGCACGGGTGCCCTCGTGGTCCGCTTCGACGAGGACGCGCAGCTCACGCTCGTGCGCTGCCAGCTCCTGTCGGTCGCGAACGCCGAGCGCAAGGGCCTGGACCCCGACGCCCCGCGCCACCTGACGCGCTCGATCATCCTGGAGGACTCGGCATCATGATGGTCGGGGAAGAGCAGCTCGCCTTCCCCGCCGTCCCGGAGCTCCTGTCGCCGTCCCACGGAGGGGCGGCGACCGGGGCCCCGGGGGCGGGCCTGCGTCGGGCGGTGATCGCGCTCGACGTCGGCGGGACCGACATCAAGTCCGCGATCGTCACGCGGGGCGGCGACCCGGACGCGCTCGACGAGATCCTCGTCGAACGGGTCACCCCGACCCGCGCGGCCGACGGCCCCGAGGCCTCGGTCGCCGCGGTCCTGGCGGCCGTCGAGGCGCTGCGCGCCGAGGTGCCCGCGGGGTACCAGGTCCTGGGTGTGGGCCTCGCGGTGCCGGGCACGGTCGACGAGTCGGCGGGCCTCGTGGTGAGCGCCGAGAACCTCGACTGGGTCGACCTGCCGCTGCGGCAGGTCGTCGCGGACGCGACGGGCCTGCCCGTGGGTTTCGGCCACGACGTGCGCGCGGGGGGCCTCGCCGAGGCCCGCCTGGGTGCGGGCCGCGGAGCGCCCGACCACGCCTACGTGTCGATCGGCACGGGCATCGCCGCGGCGGTCGTGCTGCACGGTCAGGTCTACGTGGGTGGCGGGTACGCGGGCGAGATCGGTCACGGTGGTGCGCACGGCGGGGCGCCGTGCCCCTGCGGTGGCACCGGTTGTGCGGAGACGTTCGCGTCGGCCGCGGGCATGGCGCGCAGCTACCGCGAGCTCACGGGCGCGACGTCCGACGAGGTCCCCGGCTCGGCCGAGGTCCTGGCACGTGCCCACGCGGGCGACGTCGTGGCCCGCGAGGTCTGGGACCGGGCGATCGACCGGCTCGGCGAGCTCGTCGCCGGGATGGTCCGCCTCCTCGCGCTGCCGGTCGTCGTGATCGGCGGCGGTCTGGTGCGCGCGGGTGACGACCTCATGGTCCCGCTCGACGCCGCGGTGCGCTCGTACCTCACGATCCACCCCGCGCCCCGGCTCGTCCCGGCCACGCTCGGGTCGGCGGCCGGCACGTACGGGGCGTCGGTCCTCGCGTGGGACGCCGTGACCGCTGCCGTGCTGGAGGCGCTGTGACGGCCGGCAGGCAGGTCCGGGTCCTGTGCCTCACGCCCAACCCCGCGTGGGACGTGACCTACGGCGTCGACCGGCTGGACCCGGGCGAGGCGCTGCGGGTCCGGTCCGTCGCGGCCCGCGCGGGCGGCAAGGGCGTCAACGTCGCGCGCGTCGTGCGCGCGCTGGGCGGCGTCTCGGTCGCGGTCGCCCCCGTGGGCGGCATCCTCGCGCCGGCCTTCGCGGCCGACCTCGAGGCCGCGGGCCAGCCCGCGACGCTCGTCCCGGTGGCGGGTGCGCTGCGGCAGGCGGTCGCGGTGGTCCCGGAGCACGCAGGGCCCGACGACGGAGGTCACCCCACGGTCCTCAACGAACCGGGGGCCGTGCTCACGGAGGAGGAGTGGGGGCTGCTCGTCCGCACCGCGGTCGGCCTCACCTCGGACCGCCCGGTCGTGACGATCTCCGGCTCGCTGCCTCCCGGCACGACGCAGGACCGGTTCACCAGTCTGGTGCGTGCGCTGCGCGAGGCCGGCTGCCCGGTCCACGTCGACGTGTCGGGGCCCGGGCTGCTCTGGGCCGCCCAGGCGGGCGCGGACCTCATCAAGCCCAACCGAGCCGAGCTCGCCGAGGCGACCGGGACGCCCGACCTGGCCCAGGGCGTGGCCGCGCTGCAGCGCCTGGGTGCGCACGACGTCGTCGTGACCGACGGCGAGAAGGGGCTCGCGGCGTTCGAGCCCGGGTCCACGGCGCCCGCGGCGCGGGCCCGGCTCGACGCCCCGGTGCACGGCAACCCGACCGGCGCCGGTGACGCGGCCATGGCGGCGCTCGCGGTGAGCGTCGGCCGGCCCTGGGCCGAGCGCCTGGCCCTGACCGTCGCCACGTCGGCCGCAGCGGTGCTGCAGCCCGTCGCGGGCGAGGTCGACCCCGAGGACGTGCGGCTGCTCGCCGACCGCGTCCTGACCGAGAACGTGAACGACACCCCGAGAACCACGGAGGACTGAATGCCGCTCGTCACCGCCAGCCAGCTGATCTACGGAGCCCGCGCCGAGCGTCGGGGGGTCGGCGCGTTCAACGTGATCCAGGTCGAGCACGCCGAGGCCTTCGTGGCCGCGGCCGCCCGCGCCGGCACCGGCGTCGTCCTGCAGATCAGCCAGAACGCCGCGAAGTACCACGGCGGCCTCGCACCCATCGCTCTCGCGACGCTCGCGATCGCCCGGGCGTCGAGCGCACCGGTCGTGGTCCACCTGGACCACGCCGAGGACCGCGCGCTCGTGAGCGAGGCCATCGCGCTGGGCCTGAACTCGGTCATGTACGACGGGTCCGCGCTCGACTACGAGGCCAACGTCGAGGCGACGGCCGACGTGGTGCGCGAGGCCCACGCCCGCGGGGTCTTCGTCGAGGCCGAGCTCGGCAAGGTCGGCGGCAAGGACGGCGTCCACGCCCCGGGCGTGCGCACCGACCCGGCCGAGGCCGTGGCGTTCGTCGCCGCGACCGGCGTGGACGCGCTCGCGGTCGCGGTCGGCTCGTCGCACGCCATGACCGACCGCACGGCCGCGCTCGACTTCGAGCGGATCGCCGAGCTGCGGGCGGTCGTGCCCGTGCCGCTCGTGCTGCACGGGTCCTCGGGCGTCGCTGACGCCGACCTCACGCGTGCCGTCGAGGAGGGGATGACCAAGATCAACATCTCGACCCACCTCAACAACACCCTGACGCGGGCGCTGCGCACCTACCTGGACCAGAACCCGGCCGTCGTCGACCCGCGCAAGTACCTCGGTGCGGGCCGCGACGCGATGCGCGACGAGGTCGTGCGCCTGCTGGGTGTGCTGAACGCGGCCTGACGGGGTCCTCCCGGGAGGCCGAGGGACGTCGTCGAGGGAGAGGGTGCCGGCCCGCGGCCACGACGCGGGCCCGCGCCCGGCGCTAACCCCCGAGGGAACCCCCACGCCTCACCCCCACAAGTTAGGGTGACTGGGGGTGTCGTAAAAACAAATGCCAATTCCGCGCCCAAGGTCCCGACGCCGCCGAGCGGGGAGCAGATCGCGTCCTACGCGACCTACCTCGAGGCGCAGAAGGCCGTCGACTACCTCTCCGACAACAAGTTCGCCGTCGAGTACGTGACCATCGTCGGCACCGACCTGCGCATGGTCGAGCGTGTCATGGGCCGTCTCACGTACGGCCGGGTGGCGCTCGCGGGCCTCGCGTCCGGTGCGTGGTTCCGCCTGTTCGTGGGTCTGCTGCTGTACATGTTCAACAGCGGTGGCGGGCTGATGCTCGCCGCGATCGGTCTGGGTGCGGGTTTCGGCCTGCTGTTCTCGGTCCTGTCGTACTCGCTCACGGGGGGCAAGCGCGACTTCACGTCGTCGAGCCAGATCGTGGCGTCGTCGTACTCGCTGCTGTGCCTCGCGGAGCGCGCGGGCGACGCGCGTCGCCTCCTGTCCCAGATGCCCGACGGCGCCGCGGCCATCGCGCGTCAGGTCCCGCCGGTCGCGGGACCGGCCGGGCCGCCCGCGCAGCCGGGCCAGTGGGGACAGCCGGGACAGGCGCCCGGCCAGCAGCCGGGCCAGGCGTGGGGGGCCCAGCAGCCGCCGGCCCCGCAGGCGCCCGCTCCGGTCGCGACACCGGTCCAGACGGCCGACGCCCCGGCCCAGCCGGCCCCTCCGGTCAGGACTCCGGACCCGCGCTGGACGACGCCCTCGGGCGCGCCGCGCTACGGAGCCATGCGCAGCGACGTCACGCCGCCCGCTCCCGCTGACGCCGCACCCGTCGAGGGGCGCCCTGCCCCGGTGACCGACTCCCAGGCCGCGGCCGACGGCGCGACGGACGAGACGTCGTCGGGCACGCGCTAGGTCCCTCCAACGGCCACTCCCGGCGCGGAGCTCCGGGACGTCCCTCCGCCGTCCAGGCAAGGCATCGCTCGTGCTCGCGCGGCGGAGCGGGCTATCCGATCCAGGGGGGCGAGACCGGCTCGCCGGGACCCTCGGGCGAGATCGGTGTCGCCAGAGCGCCGGCGAGGCCGGTGACGACGAACTCGGCGCCCGACACGGTGCTGACCCGGCGTGCGGCGCCGGCGTGCAGCACCACGGTGTCTCCGGCCGACAGGTCGACGGTCTCGTCGTCGACGGCCACCGTCGCTGCGCCGTCGAGCACGTGCCACGCCTGCTCGCCGTCGAACGAGTGCTGAGGACCTTGTTGACCGGCGCGCATGGAGACGCGCCACAGGCTCACGGTCGTGGTGCCGCCCTGCGTGGGTGAGGCGAGCGTCGTCATCGAGGCGTTCGGTGTCTCGGTGACGCGGGTGTCCGAGCGTGCGATCTTGAGGTCAGACATGTCGACTCCCTGGATTGACAACATGGTTGTCCATCAACGGAACCACGCCGCCGCGATATCGTCAACCATGTTGTCGACAGGGAGGTCCTGAGATGAGCGAACCTGGATGGCGCGTCGTGCTCCTGCTCGCGGGCGCGTTCCGCGGCAGCATCGATGCGCTCCACGACGACCTCGCCGAGCAGGGGTACCCCGAGGCCCGGCCGTTGCACGGGTTCGCGCTCCAGGCGATCGGGCCTGACGGGTGCACGATCAACGAGCTCGGTCAGCGGCTCGGCGTCTCGAAGCAGGCGGCGGCGAAGACGGCGGCCGGCCTCGAGAAGTCCGGGTACGCCTCCCGCGAGCCGGTCCCGGGAGACCGCAGGGCGGTGCTGCTGCGTCGCACGCCCCGCGCAGAGGAGTTCCTGGCGGCCAGCGCGGCCGGGTTCGAGCGCGTCATGGACGGGTGGCGGCTCCGGCTCGGTGACGCGCGGTTCGACGCGCTGGTCGACGCGCTCGCCGACGTGGCGGACGAACGACCTGTCGGAGACCTGCCCGGCTGGCTGTCTCGACGCTCCTCGACCACCGACGAGCGGCCAGGGGGCTGACCGGGCCGCACCGACGGCCCGTCGGTCAGGAGGTGGCCGGAGCGGACCCCGGCCACCTCCAGACCGATCAGCGCGGCTCAGTCGCGCGCGGCCCGTTCCGCTGCGGTCTTGGCCGCGTCCCGCTCACGCTTGCGCGCCTCCTTGAGGCGCTTCTCGGCCTCGCGCACGGCCTTCTCCGCCTCGCGGCGGGCCCTGGACGCCTCCTTGACCTTGGCGTCGCGCGCGTAGAGCTCGGCGGCCTCGCGCGCCTCGTGCGGAGGGAGCGGAGACTCGGCGCGCTCGACGGGCGTCCGCTCGACGTAGACCCCGATCCCGTCGAGGACCCTCTCGAGTCCGAACACGACGTCGTCGACCCCGTCGTCGTCGCTCAGGTACGCGCCCGAGGCGACCACGGGGTGCAGGTACGGGAACCTCTCGGGGGTCACCAGCTCGGAGAAGACCTCGGCGTACGCGGCCCCGCTCACGTCGCGCCCGCCGGGGTCCTGCCGGGCTCCGCGCAGCTCGCGCTGGATCCGGGCGGCACTCTGCGCGTAGCTCGTGACGAGCATGATCATCGCGAGCTTGTCGGCGTCGGACAACGACGTGTCGTGCATCGCGCGCAGGCCCAGGTCGACGAACCGCAGGTTGTTGGGCGTGAGCGGGACGCCCTGGACCGCGACGTCGAGGAACCACGGGTGGGCCTCGTAGACCGCGAGGGAGGCGAGCGCGAACTCGCGCAGGCCGCGCCGCCACGTGGGCCCCTCGCCCGCGGGGATCCGCCCCTCCATGACCGCGGTGAGCTCGGGGTGCGCCCCCGAGGGAAGATCGATGTCCATCGCCTGCTCCTGCATGAGGAGCAGCAGGTCGTCCTTGCTCGTGACGTAGCGGTACAGCGACATGGTCGTGTACCCCAGGGCTGCCGCGAGCTTGCTCATCGAGAGCGCGCCGAGCCCCTCGGTGTCGGCGATCTCGATGGCCTGCTCGACGATCCGCTCGATGCTCAGCTCGCGCCGAGGGCCGCGCTGCGGGTTCTCGGCCACGCCCCACGCCAGGGCGATGGCGTGGGGCAGGCCGGGATCGGTGGTGTCCGTCATGGGTACATCATCGCCGGTCCGTGCAGGATCGCCGGTCCGTACCGCGACGGGCGAGGGGGCGTGGGCCGCACGGGCCGAGCACCCTCAGTGCGCCGTCCGACGCCGGTAGAGGATCGACGCCCCGGCGCACGAGACCACGAACATGCCGACGAGCCACGCGAGCGCCGGCACGAGCTGCCCCGCGGTCGACGTCCCCGAGAGCAGTGCACGCAACGTCTCGATGACGGGCGTGAACGGCTGGTGCGTCGCGAAGCCGTGCAGCCACGTCGGCATGGTCTCGACCGGCACGAACCCGCTCGACAGGTAGGGCACGAACAGGAAGAACATGTTGAAGCTCGCCGCGGCGTCAACGCTCAGGACCAGGCCTGCGAGGCAGCTCAGCCACGTGAACGCGAGGACCATGAGGGCGAGATAGCCCGCGATGCCCACCCACCCGCCCAGGGCGGCTCCCGGGCTGAAGCCGAGCGCGACGGCCACGAGCAGGACGAGCGTGGCCGAGACGAGGTTGCGGACCGTGCTGGCCAGGACGTGCGCCCACAGGACCGAGGGCCCGAAGATGGGCAGGGTCTTGAAACGGTTGATCGTTCCGCTCGTCATGTCCTGGGCCACGGAGAGCGCGGCGGTCGCCGAACCGAAGCCCAGGCACAGGACCAGGATCCCGGGCACCACGTAGTCGACGTAGCTCCCGTCGTCCTCGATCGCGCCACCGAACACGATGACGAACACGAGCATGATGAGGACGGGCAGC
Organism: Oerskovia sp. NPDC060287; assembly: GCF_042726775.1. Taxonomy (NCBI): domain Bacteria; kingdom Bacillati; phylum Actinomycetota; class Actinomycetes; order Micrococcales; family Cellulomonadaceae; genus Oerskovia; species Oerskovia sp. NPDC060287. The sequence goes on along the minus strand of NZ_JBHXBO010000060.1, from coordinate 2,173 downwards.
ATGAGCGCCGTGACGAGCCCGTCGACGCTGCGCAGCGTGCGACGCAGCTCGCGGCCCGTCATGGCCGAGACGTCGCGCAGCGCGGTCGCGGGGGACTGGCGGACGGCCCTCGGGGCCGTGCGCGAGGCGCGGTCGGGTACGGGTCGCCGCGTGGTGGTCGGTGCCGTGGTGCTCATCGCAGGCCTGCCTTCGTCGTCGCGGGGGAGGCCGCGGGCCGGGTGGAGACGGACGGGGTGCCCGAGGTGCTCTGCGGCGGGCGGGCGGTGCGCGCGGCGCGCGACCCCGTGAGGGCGAGGAAGACGTCGTCGAGCGAGGGCTTGATCACGGACACGCCGGTGACAGGGATGCCCTGCTCGTCGGCCCGCGCCAGGACGTCGCGGACCGTGCGGAGCGGGTCCGTCGTCGGGATCGTCGCCGCGAGGTCCTTCTCGTCGATCCCCGAGATCTCGAGCCCGATCTCCTGGACGGACGCGAGCGCGTGGGAGTCCTCGACGTCGACCCGCACGTGCTGGCCGGGGACGAGGGCCTTGAGCTCGCTCGCGGTCCCGCGCGCGACGATGCGTCCGCCGTCGAGCACCGCGATGGTGTCGGCGAGCCGGTCCGCCTCCTCGAGGTACTGGGTCGTGAGCAGGACCGTGATGCCGTCGGCCGCGAGCTCGCGGACGACGTCCCAGAGCTCGGAGCGCGACTGCGGGTCCAGGCCCGTGGTCGGCTCGTCGAGGATCAGGACCTGCGGGTTCGCGACCAGGCTGATCGCGAGGTCGAGGCGGCGTCGCATGCCGCCCGAGTAGGTCTCGACGCGCCGCCGGGCGGCGTCGGTCAGGTCGAAGCGGTCGAGGAGCTCGGCCGTGCGGGCCCTGACCGTCGCGCGGGGCAGGTGCGCGAGAGTGGCCATCATCGCGAGGTTCTCCTCGCCCGTCTGGAACTCGTCGACCGAGGCGTACTGGCCCGTGAGCGCGATGACCTCGCGGACCCGGGCGGCCTGGCGGACGACGTCGTGCCCCGCGATGGTCGCGGTCCCGGCGTCGGGCCGGACGAGGGTCGTGAGGATGTTGACGGCGGTCGTCTTGCCCGCGCCGTTGGGTCCGAGGAGCGCGAAGATCTCGCCTCGTCGGACGGACAGGTCCACGCCCTGCAGGACGGCGTGGTCTCCGTAGGACCGGGTGAGCCCCCGGACGTCGATCATCGGGTCGGGCATCGTTACCTCCGTGTGCGTCGCAGACTGTTGTGTACTTCCTACACTGTGTAGACCATACGCACTGTGTGTGGCATACACAAGAGGTGGATTTCAGGCGACCTGCGCACGGGCGGCCGGATAGCGTGACGCCATGCACCCCGCCATGCACCCCGAAACGCACCAGGCCGAGTTCCGCGACGCCCGCCTCGTCGAGGTCTACGACGCCCAGAACACGTGGGGTCGGGACGACGACTACTTCCTCGCCCGCGCGGCCGAGGGCCCCGGCGGGCGGGTGCTCGACCTCGGGTGCGGCACGGGGCGGCTGACCGTCGCCCTCGCCGACGCCGGGCACGTGGTGACGGGCGTCGACCCCGCGGGCGCCTCTCTGGACGCGGCCCGGCGTCGGCCCGGCGCCCAGGGCGTGACCTGGATCCACGGGACGTCCGCCGACGCGCCCGCGGGTGCGTTCGACGTCGCCCTCATGACGAGCCACGTGGCCCAGCTCTTCGTCGCCGACGACGAGTGGGCGGGCGTCCTCGCGGACCTCCGGCGGGCCCTGGTGCCCGGTGGCGTCCTCGTCTTCGACACCCGCGACCCCCGTGACCGCGCCTGGGAGGCGTGGCACGCTCCCGGAGACCGCGACCCGGTGGCGCTGGGTGACGGGCGCGTCGTGCAGACCTGGAGCGAGGTCACGGGCGAGCGTGACGGTGTCGTCGACTTCACGCTCGGCTACGAGATGCCCGAGGGCGACGTGCTGACGAGCACGGCGACCCTGCGGTTCCGTGCCGAGGGGGAGGTGCGGCGGTGCGTCGAGGCGGCCGGGTTCACCGTCGAGCAGGTCGACGGCGGGTGGCGGAGGGAGGCTGTCGGGCAGGGCGACGGCGAGCTGCTCGTCGTCGCGCGCGCGGTCTGACGCGCCGGGCGCCCGGACGGCGACCCTGCACGGGCCGACCGCAGGGCACGACGAAGGCGGCGGCCCCGAGGAGTCCTCGGGGC
>NZ_JBHXBO010000059.1:0-20747 GCF_042726775.1 Oerskovia sp. NPDC060287 | reverse complement strand
GCCGTCGGGCACGGAGGAAGGTGCCCGACGGCGCCGCTCACCCGCCAGGACACCTCACCCCGCGCCCGGGCAGGGCGTGCAGGGCTCAGGCCGTGGCTCGCGCCGCGGCCTTCGCTCCGTCCGGGAGCGCTGCGAGGATGCGCTCGACCGCGGCGTCGTCGTGCGCCGACGACACGAACCACGCCTCGAAGACCGACGGCGGCAGGTTGACCCCGGCGTCGAGCATCGCGTGGAAGAACGCCTTGTAGCGGAACGCCTCCTGCGCCTGCGCCTGGGCGTAGTTGCGGACCCCGGCCGAGGCCGCGAAGTCGCCGAACATGATCGAGAACAGGTTGCCCGAGCGCTGCAGGCGGTGCGCGACGCCCTCGGCGGCCAGCGCCGCGCTCGCGGCGTCACCCACGACCTGGGCGACGTGGTCGACGCGCGCGTAGACGGCGTCGTCGGCCAGGCGCAGCGTCGCGAGGCCCGCCGCGACCGCGACCGGGTTCCCCGAGAGCGTGCCTGCCTGGTAGACCGGGCCGAGCGGCGCGAGCTGGTCCATGATCGACGCCGGTCCGCCCAGCGCAGCGACGGGCATGCCGCCGCCGACGACCTTGCCGAACGTGAAGAGGTCGGGCGTGTACTCGGGGACGGCGCCCGAGGCCGCACCCGATTCCAGGCCCCACCAGCCGCTCGGGCCCACCCGGAAGCCCGTGAGGACCTCGTCGAGGATCAGCAGCGCGCCGTGCGCGGACGTGATGCGGCGCAGTCCCTCGTTGAAACCGGGCGCGGGAGGCACGATCCCCATGTTCGCCGGAGCGGCCTCCGTGATGACTGCGGCGATCTCCGAGCCGCGCTCGGTGAACGCGCGCTCGACGGCCTCGAGGTCGTTGTAGGGCAGCACGAGGGTCTCGGCAGCGCTGGCCTCGGTCACGCCGGCCGAGCCGGGCAGCGCGAGCGTCGCGACGCCCGAGCCGGCCTCGGCGAGCAACGAGTCGACGTGCCCGTGGTAGCAGCCTGCGAACTTGACGATCAGGTTGCGGCCCGTGAAGCCGCGCGCGAGGCGCACCGCGGTCATGGTCGCCTCGGTGCCCGTCGAGACCAGGCGCACGCGCTCGGCGGCGGGCACCCGGCGGCGGACCTCCTCCGCGAGGTCGACCTCGCCCAGCGTCGGGGCGCCGAACGACAGGCCGCGTGCCGCGGCGTCCTGCACGGCCGCGACGACCGCGGGGTGCGCGTGGCCCAGGAGCGCGGGGCCCCACGAGCACACGAGGTCGACGTACTCGCGGCCCGCGACGTCCGTGACGTACGCGCCGCGCGCGCTCGCGATGAAGCGCGGGTCGCCGCCGACCGAGCCGTAGGCCCGCACGGGCGAGTTCACGCCACCGGGGATCGCGCCCTGGGCGCGCACGAACGCCTCGTGGTTGTCGTGGAGGGTGGTCGCGTGCGCCGGGGAGCCGGCCGGGTGGATCGTCATCGGTGTCACCGAATCCATTCTGCGATCTCGAGGGCCCAGTAGGTCAGGATGATGTCGGCGCCCGCCCGCTTGATACCGAGCACGGACTCCAGGACCGCGCCGCGCCGGTCGATCCAGCCGTTCGCGGCCGCCGCCTCGATCATCGCGTACTCGCCCGAGACCTGGTAGGCGGCGACGGGGACGTCGCTGCGCTCGGCCACGGCCGCGAGCACGTCGAGGTACGAGCCTGCGGGCTTGACCATGACCATGTCGGCGCCCTCCGCGAGGTCGAGGTCGGCCTCGCGCAGGCCCTCGCGGAAGTTCGCGGAGTCCATCTGGTAGGTGCGGCGGTCGCCCTGGAGCGTCGAGTCGACGGCCTCGCGGAACGGCCCGTAGAACGCGCTCGCGTACTTGGCGCTGTACGCCAGGATGCTCACGTCCGTGTGCCCGGCGTCGTCGAGGGCCTCGCGGATCACGGCGACCTGGCCGTCCATCATGCCCGACGGCGCTACGACCTCCGCGCCGGCCTCGGCCTGGGTCAGGGCCATCGAGGCGTAGCGGACCAGGGTCTCGTCGTTGTCGACGACCAGGTCGCCGTCCGGGCCGGCCGTCAGGACCCCGCAGTGGCCGTGGTCGGTGAACTCGTCGAGGCACAGGTCGGCCATGACGACGGGGCCCGGCCGCCCCGGGCCCGCTGCGGCGTCCCGGGCCGCGTCGCGCGCGATGCGGATCGCCCGGTTGAGGATCCCGTCGGGGGCGTCGGCCTGCGAGCCTGTCGCGTCGCGGTGCTCGGGGATGCCGAACAGCATGACGCCGCCGACCCCGGCCGCGGCGGCCTGGGCGACGGCCTCGGCGAGGCTCGCCTCGGTGTGCTGCACGATCCCCGGCATGGAGCCGAGGGGCTTGGGCTCGGTCAGGCCCTCCTTGATGAACAGGGGGAGCACGAGGTCGGCGGCGTGCAGCCGGGTCTCGGCGACGAGCCGGCGCATCTGCGGGGTCGAGCGCAGGCGGCGGGGACGGATCACGGGAGGTTCCTGCCTTCTGTGGGGGACGGGGAGTCGGAGTCGAGCAGGGGAGCGGGGGGAGTGTCGCGGGGCCGTGCGGACGGGTCGGCAGCGACGCGGAGCACCGCTGCGGCCAGCGCCTCGTCGGTCGCCCTGTCGGCCACGGCGTCGACCCGCAGCCCGACCGCGTGCGCGGCCTCCGCCGTCGGCTCCCCGATCGCGACGCCCGCGACGCGCGGGTCCGCGCCGAGCTGGGCCGCGACCTCGCGCGCCACGCTGCCCGACGTCAGCACGACCACGTCGACCGCACCCGCCCGCCACGCCTCGACGACCTCCGGGGAGAGCGCGTGCGACACCGTCCGGTAGGCGGTCACGACCTGGACGTCCCAGGCGCGCTCGCGCAGTCCGTCGGCCATGGTGGGCTTCGCGAGGTCGCCCTGCGGCACGAGCACGCGGCCCCTCGCACCGGCGGGCCCGCCGTCCGAGGCGGACCGGACGCCCGCCCCGCGTGCGTCCGGCAGCCGGTCGAACGCCGCGAGCAGACCGCGCGCCGAGTTCACGGTCGCCTCGAGGTCCACGCGGACCCCCGCGGCCTCGAGCGCGCGTCGTGTCGCGGGCCCGACCGCAGCCCACCGCGTGCCAGGTCCCGCGGTGCCGGCGGCCCTGTCACGACCCGACACCTCGGCGAGGGACCGTCCGCGGCGCGCGGCGCTCGCGGTCAGCTCGTCGATCGCGTTGACGCTCGTCACCACGACCCAGGCGAAGGCCCCGCGCGCGAGGTCCGCGACGGCGGCGTCCATGGCCGCGGTGTCCTCGATGGGTGCGCGTTCGATCGCGGGGCTCACGAGCACGGTCGCGCCCTGCGTGCGCAGCCGCACCGCGAGGGGCTCGGCCCGCTCGGGCGAGCGCGGCACCAGGACGGTGGTCCCCGTCAGCGGTCCGGCGGCGCCGGAGTGCTGCGGCGACGACTGCACCGGCGGCAGCTCGCGCCCGCGCTGGGGGTCGCGCAGCCTGCCTGGCATCAGCGCTGCTCCGGGTTCACGGGGGCGTCGGTGCCGCCGACCGTGAGCTCGTCGGCAGCGTCGGTGGGTGCGGTGCCGGGGGCCCAGAGCGCCGACGCCTCGGCACCGGGGAGCGAGCCGCCGCCGGGACCGGTCGCACGCAGGGGCGCGAGCTCGGCGGCCCCTCCGGCCAGCAGGGCGTCCGCGACCTCGACGCCCAGGGCGCGGGCGAGCGCGTCCGACGCGTCGTCGGCGCCGGCCGTCCGGGGAGCACCGGCCCCGCCGGCGGTGTGGCCGCCGCCGACGACCGCGGGCAGCGCGACCCGGGCCGAGTGCGTGAGGACCTGCCCGCCGTCGAGCCGGGCCACGACCGCGGAGAGGCGGAGCTGGTCGTCCTCGACCACCGCGTGAGCGCCGACGGGGGCCGCGCACCCGGCCTCGAGCCGGGCGAGCAGCGCACGCTCGGCGAGGACCGCGAGGCGGGTCGGGAGGTGGTCGAGGCCCGCGACGACCTCGGCGAGGTCGAGGGGCTGGCGTGTGCCGCCGTCGGGCAGGAGGTCGAACGAGGACAGGGGCGAGAGGTCGGCGGTGCGGACCTCGACGCCCAGCGCGCCCTGCCCGGGGGCCGGGGCCATGACGCGCACGTCGATGACCTCCGAGACGGCGTCGAGGCGGCCCAGGCGCGAGAGCCCCGCGTACGCGAGGACGACCGCGTCGAGGTCCGCGTCGGGGCCGAGGGCGCGCGCGAGGCGCGTGTCGACGTTGCCGCGGATGTCGAGCACGTCGAGGTCGGGGCGGACCGCGAGGAGCTGGGCCGCCCGTCGCGGCGACCCGGTGCCGACCCTGGCGCCGCGCGGCAGGGTCTCGAGCGTCCAGCCGTTCCGGGCGCACAGGACGTCGCGCGGGTTCTCGCGCTCGGGGGTCACGAGGGTCAGCCCCTCGGCAGCGCCGGTCGGCAGGTCCTTGAGGGAGTGGACGGCGACGTCGCAGCGGCCGTCGAGCAGCGCCTCGCGCAGCGCGGTCACGAACACCCCGGTGCCGCCCATGGAGGCGAGCGATCCCGAGCGGACGTCGCCCTCGGTGCGGATGCGCACGATCTCGACCGGGTGCCCGGTCAGCTGCTCGATGCGTCGTGCGACGAGTCCCGTCTGGGTCGTCGCGAGGGCGCTGCCACGGGTTCCGACACGAATGCTCACGCTCCTAGTCTCCTCTGCGCGGCGGCATTGTCGAAATGCGTGCGAATGCGTTCGGCGCGACATTCTGCGGAAAGGCGGCGCGAGTGACATCGACCTGACAGGAGGTCAGAACGAGAAGACGAATTGTCAGGATGTTCGGCGAAGGGAATGCGGTCGGCATCACGTGCCGTGCAATTCCCGGAGATCAGAGCTGCTCGGCGCAGTCCTGCGCGTGCCCGACGATCGCCGCGAGCCCCGTGCCCGCGATCCAGCCACCCGTGACCCCGAGCCCGTCGACGTGCGAGACCCGCTCGACGAACGCCGCGACCTCGCGCCGGTACACGGGCGTGGGCGGGGGGAGGGACCCGTTCCAGCGCGTCGACAGGTGCTCGCGCACCTTGCCGTCGAGGTCGACCCCGAGCAGCACCGAGGCGTCGCGCACGACCTGGTCCACGGTCGGTTCGACCGTCTCGCCGATGCGCCCGTAGCTCAGTCGCACCACGTGGTTCCCCGGCCCGACGGCGCCCGCCACCCGGGCAGCCAGCCACGGCCACTTCGCGGTCGAGTGGGTCAGGGCCTTGGCCTGGACCGGGTCGTGCGCGCCTGCCCGGTGGTTCTCGTCGCGCGTCGACCACGTGCGGGGCTTCGGCGCGACCAGCAGGCCGCTGCCCCGCGGGGCGGCGTCGAGCTCGGGGGCCTCGACCAGGAGCGTCACGAGACGGATGTCGGCACCGGGCTCGGGGTCCGGCACCGGGTCGGCCGTGCGGCCCGCGAGCGGGGACACCAGGTCCACGACCGCGGGGGTCGTGACCAGGAGCCGCGGGGCCCGGAAGGTCGTGGGGCCGCCGGGGCCCTCGGCCTGGACGCTCCACCCCTGGTCGCCGTCGCGGTCCAGCCCGACCACCTCGTGGCGCACGAGCAGCACCCCGGCCGGGCCCGCGCTCCCGGCGGGAGAAGCGGCGTCGGGCGCGTCGTCCGTGACCGCGAGCGTGAGCTCCTCGACGAGGCGGTGCATGCCGCCCTCGATGCCGCGGACCGCCGAGCCCGCCGGCGCCTGGGCGCGCAGAGCCGCGACCGCACGGGTCAGCGAGCCCTCGCGGGCGTAGGCCTCGCGCAGGCCCGGGGCCACGGCGTCGACGTCGAGCCGTTCGAGCGGCGCCGAGTGGACGCCCGCGGCGACCGGGGCGACGAGGCGCTCCGCGACGCGCCGGCCCACGCGCGAACGGGTGAACGTCTCGAGGTTCTCCTCGTCGACCCATCGCCGCGGCTTGATGCGGTCCATGCCCGCGCGCAGCGCGCCCGGCCAGCCGACCGCGCGGCGCACGTCGGCTGCGAACGGGTGGGCCGGGATGCCCATGATCCCCGCCTTCGGCAGCGGGAACGCACGGCTCGCGGCGTAGCCCCACGCGCTGATCGGGGCAGGCTCGACGACCGTCAGGCCCAGGGCGGACACCAGGTCGCCCACGGCCGACCCGCGCGCCGCGAAGGACTCGGCGCCCACGTCGACCGACAGTCCCGTCGAGCCCAGCTTGTCGCCGTGCACCGGCCCGCCCGGGCGGTCGGCCGCCTCCAGGACGAGGACCCGCAGGCCTCGGCGGCGCAGCGTGCGCGCGGCGGTCAGGCCGGCCACGCCGGCGCCCACGACGACAGCGTCGAACGTGGTGGGGGAGTTGCCGGTCGATCCATCAGCAGCGGGGTGCACACGTCCAGTGTGCCCCCGCCGCGAGGGTGTGTCAGACCAGGCGTCGCACCGGGGTCACGCCTGGTCCGACACGTTCCGGACGGAATGGACGAGCTCGACGACCCGGGTCAGGACCGTCGGGTCGGTCTCGGGCGGCACGCCGTGCCCGAGGTTCACCACGTGGCCCGGCGCAGCGCTCCCACGGCGCAGGACGTCGAGGACGTGCGCCTCGAGCACGGGCCACGGCGCGGCCAGCAGGGCCGGGTCGATGTTGCCCTGGACCGGCACGTACCCCCCGAGCGTCGCCGCGGCCTCGTCGAGCGGGGTGCGGTAGTCCACGCCCACGGTCGGGTGCGTCACCCCGGCCTCGGTGAGCGCGTCACGCATGGCCCCCAGCAGGTGCCCGGTGCCCGTCCCGAAGTGGATCGCGGGCACCCCCAGGTCGCTGACCTGCGACAGCGCGACCGTGCTGCCCGGCTTGGCGCCTGCGAGGTAGTCCTCGAGCGACAAGCTGCCGGCCCACGAGTCGAACAGCTGGGCCGCGCTGGCCCCGGCCAGGACCTGTGCGCGCAGGAACGCGCCCGTGATCTGCGCGGTCCACGCCGTCAGGCGGGCCCACGACTCGGGGTCCGCGTGCATGAGCGTGCGCGCCGCGAGGTGGTCGCGCGACGGGCGCCCCTCGACCAGGTACGCCGCGAGCGTGAACGGCGCACCCGCGAACCCGATGAGGGGCGTCGACCCGAGTGCCGCGACCGTGAGCGCGACGGCCTCCGTCACGGGCGCGAGCGACTCCGGGGTGAGCTCGTGCTCGACGAGGCGAGCGACGTCGTCGGGCGTCCGGTAGGCCTGCCCCATGACCGGGCCGACGCCCGGCACGATGTCCACGTCGACCCCCGCGAGCTTGAGCGGGATGACGATGTCCGAGAAGAAGATGCCCGCGTCCACGCCGTGGCGGCGGACCGGCTGGAGCGTGATCTCGCTCGCCAGGTCCGGGCGCAGGCACGAGTCGAGCATCCCGACGCCCTGGCGCAGCTCGCGGTACTCGGGCAGGGACCGGCCGGCCTGCCGCATGAACCACACGGGTGTGGTTTCCGGGCGGTCGCCGCGCAAAGCGCGCACGAGGGGCGAATTCGTCGTCCGGCCGTCGACGAGAGGGTGGTTGTCTGAAAGCGCGGTGAACGTCACAAGAACCGATTCTGCCGTGCGCGCAGAGGAATGATTCAATCGGAGCACTGTGGTTCTCCTGTCGATGACTGCAAGTCACCACGAGCTGGACATGTCCACCCTCGAGCTCCTCTCCACCGGAGCCGCGTCGGTCGGACGGGCAGCCGTCGAGACCTGCGAAGCGATCACCGGTGCCGTCGTCGTCGCGACGTGCAACCGGTTCGAGGTGTACCTGGATGTCGACTCGCCCGTGGACGGGCGGGGCGTGCAGCACGCGTCGCACGAGGTCGCGCGGCTCGTCGCCGCGGCGTCGGGAGTCTCCGAGGACGTCGCGGTGGGTGCGTTCTCGACCCGTACCGGGCCCGACGTCGCCGCTCACCTCTTCGAGGTCGCCGCGGGCCTGGACTCCATGGTCGTGGGCGAGCGCGAGATCGCCGGGCAGGTCAAGCGCGCGCTCGAGGAAGCACGCGAGGGCGGCGCGACGTCGTCCACGCTCGAGCTCCTGTTCCAGACCGCGTCCCGGACGTCCAAGAAGATCAGCAACGAGACGACGCTCGGGGGCAACGGCCGGTCGGTCGTGTCGCTGGGGCTCGACCTCGCGAGCGCCGAGCTCCCGCCGTGGCGCCAGGTCCGGACCGTGCTCATCGGCACGGGCTCGTACGCCGGTGCGTCGCTCGCAGCGCTGCGGGCGCGGGGCTGCGAGGACGTGCGCGTGTACTCGGGGTCGGGGCGTGCCGAGCAGTTCGCGGCCGACCGCGGCGCGGTCGCCGTGACGGACCTCGTGACGGCTCTCGAGGACGCGGACCTCGTGGTCTCGTGCAGCGGTGCGCGGGGGCGGGTGCTGGCCGGTGGCGCTCCGAGGGTGACCGAGCCGGGTGCCGGAGGCGACCACATGCCCGCCGAGGGGGACGAGGTCCCTGCCGACCGTGACGCGCTCCTGGGCGGCGGCGACGCGCTGGGCCACGTGCTCGACGCCGCGGCGGTGGTCCGCGCCCGGTCGCGCGCCGCGGAGGCCGCGGGCGACGAGGCGCCGCACCGGCCCATGGTGGTCCTCGACCTGGCGCTGCACCGTGACGTCGACCCGCGCGTCGCGGACCTCGACGGTGTCCTGCTCTACGACCTGGCCTCCCTCAAGGCACACTCACCCGCGCTGGGGTCGCTCGTCGTCGGGCAGGCACGGCGGATCGTGGACCGTGCGACGCAGGACTTCGAGGAGACGCGCCTGGGGCGGGCGGCCGACACGGCCGTCGTCGAGCTGCTCGACGACGCCGACCGACGGATCGCCGCCGAGGTCGCCGAGCGCGTGGCCGGACGCCGGGCCGCGGGGACCGAGGTCGACGAGGCCGAGGCCGAGGCGCTCACCCGCTCGGTCCGTCGTCGTGTGCACGCCGACCTGCACGACGCGATCGTGGCGGCTCGGGCGTCGGCGCTCGCGGTGGCTCAGGCCGAGGCCTCGGCCGTGGTGGCCGATGCCGAGGCGGCTCTGCGCGGCGCCGGGACGAGCGGGTCCGACGTCGAGGTGTGCGCGGGGCGCTGAGCCCCTACTCGGTGTGCCGAGCACGAGGTTGCGGTCGTTCTCGGGCGGTTCTCGACCGCAACCCCGTGCTCGACCGATCGCAACCCCGTGCTCGACCGACGGAAGTGCCCCGTCAGGCCGCGAGCACGCCCGCGTCGACCAGGTGCTCCAGGACGATCCGGCCCGCGGGCGGGACGCGGTGGGCCTCGCTCCCCGTGACCCACGTGAGCTCACCGACCTCGGCGCGCGGGGCAGGCTCGGGCGACCCCGGCAGCGGCTCGGCGTAGAAGCAGTGCATCCGCACGAGCCGCCCGTCGAGCCCGTGACCGGGCGCCTCGGCGACGAGTCCCGAGCGGACCGTCGCCGGGTCGAGCAGCACGCCGAGCTCCTCCTCGATCTCGCGGACCAGCGCCTCGGTGTCGCTCTCGCCGGGATCGAGCTTGCCCCCCGGCATGAAGAACAGCTCGTTGTCGCGGCTGCGGACGACCAGCAGCCGCCCGTCGCGGACGTGGATCCAGCCGACGGTCTTCAGGGGGATCGTGGGGGTGTCGAGGGAGGTCACGGTCGACATCCTTCCACCCGGTGCGCCACCGTCGGCAGCCGGTCGCGACGTCGCCGTCCGCACCGCGAGACCCAGGTCGCCGGGAACCCACCGATAGTTCCGTTTCAGAACGAAAGTCGATACTGTGCCGATCGCGGACGGGCCCCACGGTGCCCGCCGCGACGACGACAGGTCACGCGCGGCACCGCCCGCCCGATCGGACGGAGAGCTCGATGGGATTCATCAAGGCCTTTGCTGGTGCCCTCGGAGGCACGCTCGCGGACCAGTGGAAGGACTTCCTCGCGCCGCCCACGAACCTCGCGCCGACCGCAGCGCTCTTCCCGGCGGTCGCGCAGGGACAGAACGCCGGTCGTGGCTCCAACACCAAGGGCTCGGCGAACATCATCACCAACGGGAGCCGGTTCGTCGTCCCCGAGGGGTACGGTCTCCTCACGTTCCAGGACGGTGCCCTCACGGGCTTCGTGGCCGAGCCGGGCGGGTACCTGTTCACGTCCGACGACCAGAACTCCCAGTCGATCTTCGCCGACAACGGCTTCCTGAGCCCGTTGGTCAAGACCACGTGGGAGCGGTTCAAGTTCGGCGGCCAGCCCGGGTCCCAGCAGCTCGGCTTCTACGTGAACCTCAAGGAGCTGCCGAACAACCGGTTCGGCACCCAGTCGGAGATCTACTGGGACGACGCCTACCTCGGCGCCCAGGTCGGAGCCGTGACCCGCGGTACCTACACGCTGCGCATCGTCGACCCCATCCTGTTCGTCAAGCAGTTCGTGCCGCTGACCTACCTCGGTGCGAGCGCGAAGGTCTTCGACTTCTCCGACCTCGACAACGACGCCGCGAGCCAGCTCTTCACCGAGGTCGTCGGATCGCTCGCGGCAGCCTTCTCGAGCTACACCAACGACGCGGACAAGGGGAACCGGATCACCCGGATCCAGAGCGACTCGGTCGGGTTCGCGCAGTCGTTGGCGGGCGCGGTCGAGGAGGGCTACCAGTGGACGTCCTACCGCGGCCTGTCGATCGTCAAGGTCGCGCTCGCTGCGATCGAGTACGACGAGGACACCAGGGCGCTGCTGAGCGACGTCAAGAAGGCCGACGCGCTCGCCGGCGCTCGGGGCAACTCGTTCCTCCAGCAGGCGGCCGCGCGCGGCATCCAGGCCGCGGGGGAGAACCCGGGCGGTGCGGGGGGCGGTGCGAACATGGCGATCCTCGGCATGGGGATGAACGCTGCGGGCGGCGCGATGGCCGGGCTCCAGCAGCCCGTCGTCCCGCTCCAGCAGGTTCCCGCGCAGGCTGCGCCGGTCGCCACCGCTGCGCCCGTCGCCGCGCCGGCGGCCGAGGACCCGGTCGCGAAGCTCACGCAGCTCAAGGCCATGCTCGACCAGGGGCTCATCACGCAGGCGGACTACGACGCCGCCAAGGCCAAGGTCCTCGGGTTCTGAGGGACCGGCGATGACCGTCCACGAGCCGGAGGCGGCTGTCCCGCCGTCGGCCCCGCAGCCTGCCGTCCTGCCGGAGGAGGCCCTGCCGTCGGCCGGCCCCCGGCCGGACGGGCCGGCGGTCGTCCGTACGGACGCCGGTGCCAGCGACGGCCTGGTCAAGTGCTCACGGTGCGGGGCGACCGAGATCTCGCTCAACGTCGCGACGGGGAACCTGCGCTGCGGGTTCTGCCGCTACGAGTGGGCGAGCGCGGGGACCATCGCCGACCTCGGCCTCGACGGCGACATCGGCGCGCTGCGCGGGGTCGTCGTGGGGTCCGGCACGGCCGCGATCGTCCCGGGGACCGACGAGGTCCTCACGTTCCGGTGCTCGGCGTGCGGCGCGGACGTCGTCGTCGACACCGCGCACGGCACCCAGGCGCGCTGCCACTGGTGCCGCAACACGTTGTCGGTCAACCAGCAGGTGCCCAACGGTGCGGTGCCCGACGTCGTGCTGCCCTTCCGCCTGCCCAAGGACGAGGCGATCACGCGCATCCGGGAGTTCGTCGGCAAGCGTCGCTTCTACGCCCACCCGACGTTCCGGGCCGAGTTCGTCCCGGAGAGCGTCGTCGGGGTCTACATGCCGTACCTCGTCGCGGACCTCAACACCAAGGCCCGGTTGTCGGGTCAGGGTGAGCGCCTCGTGCGGTCGTACACCGTGAAGGTCAGGGGCGCGGACGGCGAGGAGCGCGACGAGCGGCGCTACGACGCCGACGTCTACGACGTCGTGCGCGAGTTCGCCCTGCACGTCGACGACCTGACGATCGAGTCCTCGGCGGACCGGCGCGACCACGGTGCGAGCGCTCGGACGAACAACATCATCAACACGATCCTCCCGTTCGACGTCGAGAACGCGGTGCGCTACGACTCCAACTACCTCTCGGGATTCACCGCGGAGCGGCGCGACACCGACATCGACGACGTGCGCGAGCCCGCGTTCGCCCAGGCCAAGGAGATCGCCCGGTTCCGGGCGCTCGACATGATCGGGGCCTACGACCGCGGGCTTCGCTGGGACCACCAGCAGCTCGAGGTCGTGGGCCAGCGCTGGGTCGCCGCCTACCTGCCGGTGTGGCTGTACTCGTACCACGAGGTCCGCACGAACGGGAGCTCGCTCCTGCACTACGTGGCGGTCAACGGGCGGACGGGCGAGACCATGGGATCCGTCCCGGTCAACCGCCGACGCCTGCTCGCGGTGTCGCTCGTCGTCGAGGCCGTCGCGGCCGTGGCGGCCCTCCTCGTCATGATCGGGACCTGATGCACGTGCTCGCCCTGGACGCGCTCACCGTGGCTGCCGAGTCCTCGTCCGGTGAGGAGGGGGCGCTGAAGCTCGTCGTCGTCGGTCTGCTGCTGCTCGCCGGACCGCTCTTCTACTGGCTGACCTGGCGTCGGTACCGCAACGCCGGCGAGCGTCACGACCACCGGAGGGACACCCGGTCCGAGGTGCGCGACGTGCGCGCGTCGGACGTCCACGTGCGTCGGCTGATCGGCCGGACGAACAGCAGGATGTCGGGCGCGAACCACCGGTCGTAGGGCCGCCGGCGCCGCGCACGGCGTCGACGCCCCGAGCACCTCACCCCCGACGGCCTCAGCAGGCCGCCCCCAGCAGGCCGCCCCCGGCGGGCCGTCGGGGGCAGCCTCGGCGCCTCCCGCTACCGTGGGCAGATGCGACTCGGAGTGCTCGACATCGGTTCCAACACGGTCCACATGCTCGTCGTGGACGCGGTGCGCGGCGCCCGCCCGGACCCGGCGGCGTCGGGCCGCTCGGTCGTCCGTCTCATGCGCTACCTCCAGCCCGACGGCTCGATCTCGGCCGAGGGCGTCGACGCCCTGCTCGAGGCGGCGGACAAGGCGGCGGCCCTGGCCCGCGAGTACGAGGTCGACGAGTCGCTCGCGCTCGCGACGTCCGCGCTGCGCGAGGCGACCAACGGCCCCGAGGTGCTCGCGGCGATCGAGGAGCGCGTCGGGGTCCCGATCGAGGTCCTCTCGGGCCCCGAGGAGGCGCGGCTGACGTTCCTCGCGGCGAGGCGCTGGCACGGGTGGGCGTCGGGCCGCCTCATGGTCCTGGACATCGGTGGCGGCTCGCTCGAGATCGCGTCAGGTCTGGACGAGGAGCCCGACGTCGCGGTCTCGGTGCCGCTGGGTGCCGGCCGGATGACGATCGAGCACCTCCCCGACGACCCGCCCACGGCCCACCAGGTCGCGGCGCTGCGCACGCACGTGCGCGGGGTGCTCGCCGAGGCGCTCGGTGAGATCAAGGCGTTGCCACGCCCCGACCACGTGGTCGCGACCTCCAAGACGTTCCGGTCGCTCGCCCGGCTCGCAGGCATGAAGGTCGCGGTCGTGGGCCCGGAGGAGCGCTGGCGCATGGAGCGCTCGCAGCTGTCCGACTGGGTGCCGCGCCTCGCGCGCATCCCCGCCACGGGTCGGACCGAGCTGCCGGGGATCACGGCCGAGCGGACCTACCAGATCGTCGCGGGCGGCGTGGTCGCGGAGGAGACCATGAAGGCTCTGCGCGTCGCAGAGGTCGAGATCTGCCCGTGGGCCTTGCGCGAGGGTGCGATCCTGCGTCGTCTCGACCAGATCTGACGGCCTGAGCCGGGGGGCACGTCACCCTGGACCGGACCGCCGTGGCCTGAGCAGTCCTGGCCCGCCTCGCCACGGACGCGACCCGACGAGACGCGTCCGCGCGAGGTGGGCTGCGCCGTCGGGCACTGTGACGCCCGCACCGGCACGGGGGCCGACGCCGCGCCTGCCCCAGCGTCAGACGCCCTGGACCGCCTCCACGTCGCCCGCGGCGATCGCGTCGAGGAGCGCCTGGTGGTCCAGGGCGTTCTGGTCGGCGTAGCGGCGGGCGAACTCGGTGAACGAGTGGTCGGCGACGTCGCCCTTGCCGAGGTACGCGCTGATCGCGAGGGCGTCGCCCGAGCGGGCGTGCCCTCGCGCGAGGACCCACGCGCACATCTGCGCGTACGCGGCCATCGCGACCGGGAGCATGGTCTCGAGGTCCGCCGAGACCTTCCAGTCCCAGAGCTGCCGGAAGTAGTAGTCGTGGCGCCGGTCGTCGGCGCCGTGCACGGTGTTCCAGCCGAGCAGCGCGTCGCTCGTGGCCTGCAGGAGGCGTTGCCCCTCGACCACGCGCCGCCCGTTCTCCGGGTACGGGCTGGCCGACGTGTAGGGCTCCAGGACGGACGGCTCGGCCTCCTTGACCTGGAGGAACAAGGGGTCGTCGTTGTCCCGGCCCACGAGCAGCGCGACCCAGCAACGTGTCCCGACGCTCCCGACCCCGACCACGCGCCGGGCCAGGTCGACCAGCCGGTAGCGTTCGAGCAGGATGCGGCGCGCCCCCGTGAGTGAGTCGCCGTACGTCGCGAGCGCCGCAGCCACGACGCCGAGGTAACGGGCCTGCTCGTCCGCGTCGTACAGGTCGCGCACCGGCACGAGCAGGGGCGGGTCGCTCACGAACCGCAGCTCGCCGTCGTCATGGAGCGCCGTGAGCCGGCGGCGGGCCTTCTGCCGGTCCTTGGTCCGCGCCTTGCGCAGCGCCTTGCGGAGGTTCTCCATGACGACGGGCGGGACCGACCCACGCCACCGGTCGACGATCTCGTCGCCGCGGAGCTGCACGTGCCACAGGTCGAGGTGGCCCAGGTCGGCGAACGTGCGGAGCGTCTGGCGGTACCCCCTCGCCGCCGCGAGGGCGACCCGCTCGCGCTCCTGGGGCGCCATGCCGCGGTGGCGGCCCGCGATCTCGAGGCTCGCGACGAGGCGCTGGAGGTCCCACTCGAACGGGCCGCGGTGCGTCTCGTCGAAGTCGTTGATGTCGAACACCAGTGAACGCTCGGGGGATGCGAACCCGCCGAAGTTCGCGAGGTGCGCGTCGCCGCAGAGCTGGACGGTCAGGTCGGTGCGCGGCCCCGTGCCGAGGTCTGCCGCCATGACGGCCGCCGCCCCCCGGTAGAACGAGAAGGGCGTCGCGGCCATGCGTCCCATGCGCAGCGGGACGAGCTCGGGCACGCGGCTCGCGTTCTGGGCCTGGAGGATCGCGACGGGGTCGCGACGGTCGGTGGGCGGCGTCCAGGCGGCGGTCGAACGACGAGGGAGGAGCGAGCGTGCGGCGCGCCCCTGCTCCTTGCGGTGCTCGGGCGAGGGGGTCCCGCGCAACGGTGCGCGGTCGGGGTGCTGGTCCGTGGCGGTGTGAGGCATCGTCGCTCCTCGGGTCCGTGGGCGTGAGGGCGCGCCCACGCTCATCATGGCGCGCGCGGTCGTCGTGGGCGCGGCGGGGCGTCCCCCTCGGCGGACATTCCCGGCACCTCGTGCCGACCTGTCACCGGAAGCGCCCGCAGCTCTCTTTCTGGGGTAGCGCCGCTCTGCGCTGTCCGGCGCCACCACCTTTTGAGAGGGAACACCCATGACCACCCACGAGATCACGCAGGATGTCGTCCTCGACGCGCTCACGCAGGCCGTGACCGGACGCGTCCTTCCCGGCAACGCTGCCGAGGCCCGGCTCTCGGGCATGAACATCGCCGTCGAGCACCGTCCCGACTACGTCGTCGACGCCACGTCCCCGGCCGACGTCCAGGCGACCGTGCGGGTCGCCAAGCGGTTCGGTCTGCCCGTCGCGGTCTTCAGCACGGGCCACGGCTTCGCGCGCGGGATCGACGGCGGCATCGCGCTCACGACCGCGGGCCTGACGGGCGTCGAGGTCGACGAGCCCGCCCGCACGGCGCGCGTGGCCGCGGGCTCGCGCTGGAGAGACGTGCTCGACGCCGTCACGCCCCTGGGGCTCGCCGCGGTCACCGGGTCGTCGCCCGACGTGGGGGTCGTCGGCTTCCTCCTCGGTGGCGGCATGAGCCCGCTGGCCCGCGAGGTGGGCTTCGGGTCGAACTACCTGCTCGCGGCAGACGTCGTGACGGGCGACGGCGACCTGCTCCACGTCGACGCGGACCACCACCCCGAGGTGCTGCGCGCGCTGCGTGGCGGGAAGTGGGGCCTGGGGGTCGTCACGTCGGTGACGATCAGGCTCCTGCCCCTCGCGACCATCACCGGAGGGAGCTTCTTCGCGGTCGGCGACGACGCGGCGACCATGTTCCGCGCCTACGCCGACTGGGTCGCGACCGCCCCCTCGGACATCACGACCTCCGTCGCGCTGCTGCGCCTGCCCCCGCTCGAGTTCCTGCCCGAGCCCCTGCGGGGCCAGTACGTCGCGAACGTCCGGGTCGCCTCGACCCGTCCGCTCGCCGAGGTGGCCGAGGCCATCGCACCGCTGCGCGAGGCCGCCCCGATCATCCTGGACTCGATCGGCGAGATGCCCTACGCCGCGATCGGAGCGGTCCACCAGGACCCGACCGACCCCATGCCCGTGCTCGACGGTTCGACCCTGCTGCACACGTTCGAGCCGCAGACCGCCGAGGTGCTGCTGGGCATCGCCGGGCCGCAGTCGACTGCGCCCCTCATGATGGCCGAGATCCGTCACCTCGGTGGGGCGCTCGGCGATGGCGAGCACGGGCCGGACTCCGTGACGGGCCGCGACGCGGCGTTCTCGCTCTTCGTGATCGGCCTCCCGGTCCCCGAGCTCTTCGAGACGGCCGTGCCGGCCGCGATCAACGGGCTCCTCGAGGCCGTGCAGCCGTGGTCCCTCGGACGGACCCAGGCGAACTTCGCCGGGGCGGTGAGCGAGGCCGCCATGATCGACCTGTGGTCGCCCGCCGACCAGGCGCACCTCGCGACGGTGCGCCGCGACCTCGACCCCGAGGGCCGGTTCGTCATGCCGCGGTGAGCGGCCGGTGCTCCCGTCCGGCCCGCCTCACCGGCGGGACGACGGGAGAGGACGCGGCGCCGTCGGGCCGTGATGCCCGGCCACGACCGCCCCTCCTGCGGTGCCCCGTGCTTACTTGCCCGGAGTGATGGTCCCGGGGAACTGCTTGAGGTCCCCGCCGCCGGCAGAGCCCTGGTTGATGGAGAACAGCATCTCGACGAGGGAACCGTCGCTGCGCGGACCACGGGCCAGGCTCGCGGCGTAGTCGAACGTGCTCACCGGCTTGCCGTCGTAGTCGAGCGCCAGGGCCGAGACCTGGTTGACCCCGATGCTGTCCTTGCTGTACTCGACCGCGTTGGCGTGGAGCGTCGCCATCTGACGCTCGGTGAGCGTGAGCCGGAGCACGTCCCCCTCCTTGACCGTGCCGCCCGCGTCGAGACCCGAGAACTCGCTCTGGTTGAAGAGCTGGGTCGACATCTGGTCGGCCTCGACGGTGTACGTGTAGGTGCGGCCCGCGGTGTTCTCGGTCCCGTCCGGGTTGAAGGCCTGCGAGAAGAACGTGTCGCTGCGCCCCCCGTAGCTGAGCTTGGTCTGCTGGTCCGCCGACCCGTCCGGGTAGGTCGTGACGACGGCCGAGCCCGAGTTCTCGCCGAGGTCCCACGACGCGCCGCCCACGGGCGTCTCGACGTCGAGCGACGTCGTGGACTTGTAGTCGATCTTCTCGATCGTCGTGAGCCCCGAGATGCCCGTCGACGCGTCCTGCGGGATCTCGCCCGTGAGGAGATAGGTGTCGTACGCGGCCTTGCCCTCGGGCGTCGAGAGGTCCAGCTCGGCACTGCGCAGCGACGCGCCGTCGAGCGAGGTCGTGTTGCCGAGCAGGACCTTGACGGCCTCGAAGTCGACGCCGAGCCCGCCGTAGTTGCTCAGTGCGTCCGTGGGACCGGACGTGATGCGCACGGTGTCGTCGCCCGTCTTCTCGATCACGCTGCTCACCCCGGCCGACTCCTCGATGCCCGACTTCATGGCGATGTGGCGGAACGAGGCCTCGAGCTCGGTGCCCGTGTAGCTCCCGCTGTCCATGGTGACGGTCGAGCCGGTCGGCATGGTCGAGGGGTCGAACGGGTTGACGGCACCCGGGTCGGTGATCTTGGCGCCGTCGGGCACCTTGACCGCGTACTCGGAGGTCACGCCCGTGGTGTAGCTGCCGCTCACGCCGTTGCCGCCCTTGTCGAACCCGCCCTCGACGCCCACCGAGACGTCGGACTTGGTCGTCCAGGTGGTGAACCCGTCCTCGCTCTTCTCGCCCGACGTGAGCTCGGCACCGCCGGTCAGGCCGAACGTGACCTTGGAGCCGTTCGTGGTCTGGAACCAGTTCTCGAGCGTGCCCGAGCCGGAGACCGTGGTCTCCCCGGTGGTCGGGTCGTAGGTCACGCCCCCCGAGACCGACCCGCCGCTGCCCTCGGTCGCGGGCGACCCGAGCGACCCGTTGTCCGTGCCCGACTCCTGGGTCCCCTTGACGGTCACGGTCGGGCCACCGGGGGACTCGGCGTCGTCGACCCCTGAGGAGGAGCCTGCGCCCCCGCCGGAACCTCCGCCGGGCCCACCGGATCCGGCTCCGCCGCCGGAACCCCCGGAACCGCCGGCGCCGCCTGCCGCGCCCGACGACCCGGTGTCCGCCGCGCTCGTGCTCTCCTGGTCGTCGGCGTTGCGCCGCAGGGTCGTCGCCGCGTCCCGCAAGGACTGGGCGGTCTGCGTCAGGAGCGGCTCCAGCCGGCCGTCCCACTGTCCGCGTTCCTGGTCAGCGTCGGGCCCGTACCAGGGCACCGAGTGGAACGACCCCCGGACCTTCGAGCGCGCCTGGTCGAGGACGCCGGCTCCGCCGTCGAGGCTCGTGGCGAGGTCGCGCAGTGCTGCGACGTCGGCGCCGTACATGACCACGGGCGAACCTCTTTCAACCGGCAGGGAGTCCTGGACGAGGACACGCTACGTGACGGTGCCGGATCGCGACATGGGGAGGAGTCCCCAGGTGGAGCTCGCGGCGCAGGTCAGCCGACGACGCGCACGGTCCCGGGGAGCTTCCCGTCGTCGCTGATCCGTGCCAGGTGGTCGAGGACCACGCTGTTGTCGGTCGTCTGCCCCAGGAGACCGCCGACCACGGAGTCGTAGGGCTTGCGGGTCGGGTCCTGGCCGAAGTCCCCGTCCATGACGATCGAGGCGAGCGGGTCGTTCATGTCGACGACCTCGGTGGCACCGTTGAAGCCCGTCATGAGCTTGCCGAACGCCTGGTCGGCCAGGGCGCGTTCGTCGTGACCGTCGAGCGTGATCTGCAGCGTCTGGCCTGCTTCCGCACGGCCTCCCGCGGCGTCGAGGTAGCCGTTGTTGATGATCCCCGCGGTGTTCTTGTCGAGGTCGATCGAGACGGTGAGGCGTGAGGCCGACGGGTCCTCGACCCCGTTCGCGTCCATCGCGCGCTCGTACTCCATGCGTCGTGAGTCGTCGTCGAACGCCACCTGCCCGGACCACGAGACGGAACCGTCGGGTCGGGTCACCGCGACGCTGTCGCCGACCGACGCGACGTGCTCCTTCGACATCTCGTGACCGAACAGGGTGAGGTCCGCGCTCGACCCGCTCGTCCCGCTCCAGCGCGAGACCAGTGCCGACTCGGAGACGCCCGGACCGTCCTGCGACGGCAGCTCCCCGCCCGCGAGGTAGCGCGCGTAGGCAGCGGACCCCTCGGGCGTCGAGACGTCGAGCACCGCGGTCTGCATCGCGCCGGTCTCGTGGGAGCCGGTGGTGCCCACCATGGCCTTGATGACGTCGAGGTCGAGGCCCACGGCTCCCGAGCGGTCGAGGCTGCTCGTCGGGCCCGTCGTGACGCGGACGTGGTTCTCGTCGAGCCGCTCGACCGCCTTGCTCATGCCCTCCGACGTCCCGATCGACTCCTCGTAGGCGAAGATCTCGAACGAGCCGGCGAAGTCCGAGCTCTTGAAGTTCTTGCTGTCGAGCGTCACGCTGCCGCCGACCGGAATGCTCCGGGGGTCGGTCGGTGAGATGCCGCGCGGATCGAACGTGGGATCGACGGCGACGGCGTCGGGGACCGTGGTCTCGAACGCCATCTCGTAGCCGTTCCCGTACGCGACCGAGGCGCCGACCTCCTTGATCTCGGCCCCGCCGGAGACCGTGAGCGACCCCTTCTGGGAGCCCGCGTAGGTCGTGAAGCCGTCCTCGGAGTGCGTGGTGCGGGTGATCTCGGCGGCGCCTGACGCGCCGAACTCGAGGGTCGCCCCCTTGACCGCGAGGGCCGACGAGAGACCGCCCCCGGCGCCGACGGTCGTCGTGCCAGTCCCGGGGTCGTACGACGCGTCGAACGAGCCGCTCGTGGTGTTGGTGATCGTGGCCGGAGTCCTGATCGAGCCGTCGGGGTTCCGGACGGCGTCGTCCTGCGTGTTCTCGCCCTCCAAGGAGAACGAGAAGCCGGGCCGGCTCGGCGTAGCCCCTTGCGCGGGCCCCTGCGCGGGCCCGGTCGGCGGGGTGGTCGAGGGCCCGGGACGCGGGGACCCGCTCGAGGTGCCACCGCCGTCGGCGCTGCTCGTGCGCTCCTGGTCGGCGGCGTTGGCGCGCAGGCGCCGCGCTGCCTCGCGGAGCGAGGCCGAGGTCCTGGTGAGGGCGGGTTCGAGCTGGTGCTGCCAGTCGGCCCGGTATCGCTCGGCCCCTGGGCCGTGCCACGGGACCGACCCCAGCTTGCCGCGGATGCCCGTCCTCGAACCGTCGAGCTCCTCGGCTCCGGCGTCGAACGTGGTGGCTAGGTCACGGAGTGCAGCGACATCTGCGCCGTAGAACGTCAAGATCTTCCCCCTGGTCGAGATCGCTGCACCGCGCAGCGGGCATCATCCTAGGGGCCCGGGCATCGCTGCCCCGGGAGCACTGCCTCGCGACCGGTGCCGTGCCGAGAAGTGAGTAGATGCCCCTGATCCGGCGGGATCGGGGG
>NZ_JBHXBO010000058.1:0-20834 GCF_042726775.1 Oerskovia sp. NPDC060287 | reverse complement strand
GGGCCCACGGGCGTGGTGCGACGAGGTCAGGAGCAGGTGTACGTGATGCCGTTCTCTTCCCAGACCCCGGGGCCGAGCTCGGAGCACTTCTCGATGAGCTCCATCGCGCCGATGCCGGCGATGATGCCGAAGATGATGGCACCGACGAGCAGCACCGCACCGACGATGATGCCGGCGAGCGCGATCCCGTTCTTGTAGCCCGCCTTCTTGGACTTGTTGAGCGCGACGATGCTCAGGATCAGGCCGATGAGCGACGTGCAGCCGATGATCGACAGGACGAGCCCGACGATGCCGAGCGTCTTGCCCGGGTCCTCGGCCGGGGCGCCGGGGACGCCACCGGGCGTGTACGGCGCCTGCGGTGCAGCCGCACCGTAGGGCGAGCCTGGCGCGGGCGCGCCGTACTGCGGGGCCTGCGGAGCCTGGGGCGCGCCGTACTGCGGGGCCTGCGGAGCCTGGGGCGCGCCGTACTGGGGAGCCTGGGGTGCCTGACCGGCAGCGGGGTCCTGGGGGCCGGTGTACGGGTTCGGCTGACCGGACGGGTTCGGCGTTCCTGACGGGTTCTGCTCGGGCTGCTCGGGGTAGGACATGTCACTCCTCGTGGTGCGGTCGATGATCGCCGCCAGTATGTCCTGCGGGATGACCCGCGACAATGGTGAGGACACCCCGTGTCGGGTGTGGCGTCGTCGGGCCTCCCTGGGGGTGCGCGGACCACCCCCGACGTCCACGACTCGCCCACGACTCGGCGCGACAGACCAGGTAGGCGATGATAGAGACGTGAATTCACGGAAGGTCCGAATCGTCGCTCTTGCCGCCTCTGTCCTGGTGGCGACCCCGCTGCTGGCCGGTTGTGGGGAGGAGGCTGGTCCAGCGAGCACGGCCGAGGTTCCCGACGGCGGACTGCGTGTCGTCGCGGCCGACGAGGTCGAGCCCGTCGTCGTCCTCGGCTCGACCGACCCCGCCGAGCTCACGCTCACCGCGAGCCAGGCGTTCTTCGCGTCCGCGCCGGTCGTGATCCTGGCCGACGCGGAGGACGAGGTCGCGCAGAAGGCGGCCGCGGCCGCCGCGCTACCGCTCCACGCCCCGGTCCTGCTGACGGGCGGGGCGATCGCCGACAGCGGTCTCGCCAAGGAGATCGCCCGGCTCGGCGCGGTCACGGCCGTCGTCGTGACGCCGGACCCGGCACCGCGGGCCGTGGCGTCGGGCAAGGGGGCCGCCTCGGGCGCGGCCGGGGTCGCCGCAGTCTCGTCCGTCGCCTCGGCCGAGGACCTCGAGGACGACGCCCGCGCGAGCGTCGAGGCGATCGACCCCGACCTGCAGACCGTGGTCCTCGGGGCGGAGTCGCTCGTGGAGGCCCCGGACGGCGGGACGGAGATCGACGAGAGGGACCTCGCGGAGGTCCAGGAGCAGCTCCCCGAGACCGAGTCGCCGCAGCTCCTGACCGAGGTGCTTGCCCTGGTCGACGAGGAGGACGGCCACGTGGCCGCGCTCGCCACGGCGCAGGCCGCAGGAGTGGTCCCGCTCGCCGTGCCCGGCGGCGACCCCCGGGCCTCGAGCGTCTCGGTCCAGGCCATGGCCCAGGCCAAGGCGCTCGCTGTCGTCGGGATCGGCGAGTCGTTCGGGACGGTCGAACAGCTGACGGCGCGGGTGCGGGCGGCTGAGACGGGGGTCGAGCTCACGGGCGGCGGACAGCTCGTCACGGCGGGCAAGCGCTACGTCGTCCTGCCGGGGACCACGGTCCCGGCGACGGCCGCCAAGATCGCCGACGCGGTCGAGCGGACCGCCGCTCGGGCCGAGCCGTACGTCGCGGTCGCGGGGGAGTCGGGCGAGACCGACCCGACCGTGACGGTCCCGACCCTCGAGCTGGTCGTCACGGAGTCCTCGGGCGCTGCGGGCAAGGACGGGAACTACTCGACCGAGCTCACGGTCGAGGCCGTGCGCCCAGCGGTCGACGCCGCCCTCGCCGCGGGGCAGCACGTCCTTCTCGAGTTCCAGCCGGGGAAGGCGACGTTCGTCGAGCAGGTCCGCCAGTACGCCGAGCTGCTGTCGCTGCCGGGGGTCGGGGTCTCGCTCGACCTCGACGCGCGCCGGGCGAGCGGTGCGGTCAAGAAGGACGGGGTCGTCCCCGCGCAGGAGATCGACGCGGTCGTGGACTACCTCGCCGGCGTCGTGGAGGGCAAGGCCCTGCCGCAGAAGATGCTCGTGGTGCACGTCTCGCGGCCGGGTGCGCTGACCGAGGCGCAGTCCCTGTCGACGACCGAGGACGCCGTGGCCGTGGTGCTGCACTCGGACGTCGCGGGTGCGTTCGCGGCGCGCGAGAAGGCCTGGAACGAGCTCACCAAGGCCGTCCCGGCAGCGTCGTGGTGGGGCTGGACGGACGCGGTGGGCGAAGCGACCGCCGGCCCCGTCGCCGCAGGCGACGCGGCTCCCTCGCCGCTCGTCGTCGTCGTCGAGTAGGGCTCCGGCGCCCGCGCGGGGGCCGCTTGTTCGCGCCTGCCGGGGCGGTTACGGTATGTCGACCAGTACAGACGAATCGATTCGACACGGTCGGGTCGAGATACCACGACGACGAGGTTCCCCCGATGGTCGCCATCATCCCCCAGCCCCTGCACGTCGAGTCCCCGGTGGACGGTGGCGCGCTCCCGCTCGAGGGTGCCGTCCTCGTGGCCGGGCCCACCGAGGCCGAGCAGCGGATCGCGGCCCACGCCGCGGACCTCCTGACGCGTGCCGCGGGCACGCAGGTCACCGTCGTGGGCTCCGTGCCCGACGGCGCCCCCTCCATCGCGCTGCGGCTCGCCGACGTCGCGGGCCCCGCGGGCTCGGACAGCCCCGAGCGCTACACGCTCGAGGTGAGCGGCTCGGGGGCCGTCCTGACGGCCGCAGCACCGGTCGGCCTGTTCGACGCGGTCCAGACGCTCCGCCAGCTCGTGACCGAGGGCGAGCACGGCCCCGAGGTGAGCGCCGTCGTCGTGCACGACGCCCCGCGCTACGCATGGCGCGGCCTCTCGTTCGACGTGGCCCGCAACTTCTTCCCCGTGCAGCAGATCGAGCTCGTGATCGACGTCCTCGCGGCCTACAAGCTCAACGTCCTGCACCTGCACCTGACCGACGACCAGGGCTGGCGGATCGAGACGCCGTCGCGGCCCGAGCTCGCGAAGCTCGCGTCCGAGACCTCGACGAGCGGCAGGGCCGGCGGGCACCTGAGCCTCGCCGACTTCCGTCACCTGCAGGACTACGCCGCGGACCGCTTCGTCACGATCGTCCCCGAGATCGACCTCCCCGGGCACACCAACGCCGCGACCTCGGTCTACGGCGAGCTGCGAGCCGACGGTCAGCGCACCGCGCCGTACGAGGGCATCGAGGTCGGGTTCTCGCAGCTCACGTACGACCTCCCTGCGACCGAGCCGTTCCTGCGCGAGGTCCTCGCGGACGTCGCCGCGATCACCGACGGCGAGTACCTCCACGTGGGCGGTGACGAGGCTCTCACGCTGGGCGCCGAGGAGTACGGGCAGTTCATCGTGCTGCTCGAGCAGATCGTGGCAGAGACGGGCAAGAAGGCCATCACCTGGCAGGAGGCGGCCCAGGCCGGGACGCGTCCGGACACGCTCCTGCAGTACTGGGACAACCGCGTCGACAGCGCGCCCTTCCTCGCGGCGGCAGCCCGCGGCTCGCGCTTCATCATGTCCCCGGGCAACCGGGCCTACCTGGACATGAAGTACACCGCCGAGTACCCCCTGGGTCAGGACTGGGCAGGCCTCATCGAGCTGCGCACCGCGTACGACTGGGACCCGGCCGAGGTCATCGAGGGTCTGCCCGCCGACCAGATCGAGGGCGTCGAGGCTGCGGTGTGGACCGAGACCCTCTCGACCCAGGAGGAGCTCTTCCTCATGCTCCTGCCGCGCCTGTCCGCGGTCGCCGAGGTCGCCTGGACCGCACCCGAGCGCAAGGACTGGGAGGGCTACCGCGCCCGCGTCGTGGCCGAGTCCGCGACGTGGCGTCGCGAAGGCCTGCCGTTCCACGAGACCCCGCAGGTCGACTGGGCGTAGTCCGCTCGCCCTCCGGTGCCGAGCATGCGACCGACCGCGACCGCATGCTCGGCACGGGGAGACCGCCCCCGACCGGTGCCGGGTCAGATCCAGCTGGGCAGCCACATGTGCAGTCGCCAGAACCACTCGGGGACGTTCATGGCCGTCCAGATCGGGTAGAAGAAGATGCTCATCACGACGATCACGGTGAACAGCGCGGTCACGGCCCAGATCACCCAGCCACGGGCCGTGCGGTCCCGTTCGGTGGCCTCGAGCAGGACCGTCACGACGTAGACGAGCGCGAGGACGACCCACGGGGTGAACACGATCGCGTAGAACGTGAAGATCGTGCGGTCCGGGTACGCGAACCAGGGGAGCCAGCCCGCGACCAGCCCGCTCAGCACGGCCGTCGCGCGCCAGTCCTTGCGCCACACCAGGAGCACGACCGTGGCCACGATCGCGAGCGCGGCCGACCACCACAGGACCGGGTTGCCCAGCGACGTGATGACCCGCGCGCACTCGTCGTAGCCGCATCCCGTCACGCCGTCGGACCCGTCGCGGTAGTAGAAGGACGTGGGCCGCCACTGCACGATCCAGCCGATGGGCTTCGACGCGTACGAGTGCTCGGCGCTGAGCCCCGTGTGGAAGTCCCACATCTTCTGGTGGTACGCCCACAGCGAGCGCAGGGCCTCGGGGAGCCACTGCACGCCCTCGCCCGGGTGCTCCGCGGCCCAGTCGCGCATGTACGAGCTCGGTGAGCGGAACCACGAGAACCAGGTCGCGAGATAGGTGAGCGCCGCGGTGGGCAGCATGACGAGCGCGGCCGGGATCGCGTCGGCGAGCAGCGCGTCCTCCCACCACCGCTTGATCCCGACGGCGCGGCGCGCCGTGGCGTCCCACAGCACCGACAGCAGGGCGAAGACCGCGAGGAAGTACAGGCCCGACCACTTGACCCCGCACGCGAGCCCCAGCGAGACGGCCGCCGCGAAGCGCCACCAGCGCCAGCCGAGCCGCGGGCCGTTGCGGCCGATCTCCCGGCCCGAGTCCACGAGGGCGGCGACCCGGTCCGCGAGCCGGCGTCGGGCCTGCTCGCGGTCCAGCAGGAGGAACCCGAACGCGACGAGCACCCAGAACATGAGGAAGTTGTCGAGCAGCCCCGTGCGCGAGTGCACGATCGCCATGCCGTCGATCGCGAGCAGCCCGCCCGCCAGGACGCCCATCGCGGTCGAGGCGAACAGGCGGCGCGCGATCCGGGCGAGCAGGAACACCGCGAGGATCCCGACGAGCGCTGTCGAGATGCGCCACGACCAGGGGTTCTCGGCCCCGCCGAAGAGCTGCATGCCGCCCGCGATCATCCACTTGCCGAGCGGCGGGTGGACCACGTAGTCGGGCAGGTTGAGGAACGTGTCGACGTTCCCGGCCTCGAAGGCGGGGTTGGGGTCCTCGGGCCACTTGGCCTCGAAGCCGACCCGCAGGAGCGTGTACGCCTGCTTGACGTAGTACGTCTCGTCGAACACGAGGTTGCCGGGACGGCCCAGGTCCCACAGGCGCAGACCGCCCGCCAGCAGCGCGACCAGCGCAGGTCCGAGCCATCCCCACAAGCGGTCCTTGGACGTGGACCCCAGGGCGAGGCGACGTGCTCCCAGGAGCTTGAGCAGGAGACGGTCACGCACCGACAGCCGGGCGTCCTCCCCGGTCTCGACCTCGGCCACCGGGAACGGGAAGTCGTCGCCCGGACCGGGACCGGGGGCTACGGGCGTGGGGTCGGTGGAGGGCTGGGGCACGTCGGCCATCGTAGGACGTGGAACGCTAGGGGGTATGAGCCACGCGCACCCCACCTCCGACCGGCACCTCGATCCCGACCCGACCGAGGCCCCCGGCGAAGGCGAGGACGTGGCGCGCGAGGTGAGCGACGCCGTCGGGCCGGAGGGTGAGGACACCCTCGACGCGCACGACGACGCGCCCGCAGGTCGCCGCGCGCGCGACGACGGACACCTCGTCCTGGCCGCGACCCCCATCGGCAACGTCGAGGACGCGAGCCCGCGGCTGCGACGCCTCCTGGCGGAGTCCGCGGTCGTCGCGGCCGAGGACACGCGCCGCCTGCACGCCCTCGCCGCACGCATGGGCGTCTCGATCGGCGGGCGCGTCGTGAGCTACCACGAGCACAACGAGGTCGAGCGTGCCGACGAGCTGCTCGACGTCGTCGAGGGCGGTGGGACCGTCGTGATCGTGACCGACGCCGGCATGCCGTCCGTCTCCGACCCCGGTTACCGCGTCGTGACCCGGGCCGTCGAGCGCGACCTGCCCATCACCTCGGCCCCCGGGCCCAGCGCGGTCCTCACCGCGCTCGCCCTGTCCGGGCTGCCGACCGACCGCTTCTGCTTCGAGGGCTTCCCGCCCCGCAAGCCCGGCGAGCGCGCACGCACGTTCGAGGCGCTCGCGCGCGAGCCCCGCACCATGGTCTTCTTCGAGGCCCCGCACCGCATCGACGACACGCTCGCCGCGATGGCCCAGGGGTTCGGCGCCGACCGCCCCGCGGCCGTGTGCCGCGAGCTCACCAAGACGTACGAGGAGGTGCTGCGCGGGACGCTCGGCGAGCTCGCGGCCGAGGCCGCCGAGCGGCAGCTGCGTGGCGAGATCTGCATCGTCGTGGCCGGGGCACCCGCGCGCGAGGCCGTCTCCGTCGAGGAGCTCGTGAGCGAGGTCCTCGTCCGGGTCGACGCCGGAGAGCGCCTCAAGGAGGCCGTCGCCGAGGTCGCGACCGCCACGGGAGTGCCCAAGCGCGAGCTGTACGCCGCGGCACTGGCGGCGCGCAAGGGCTGACCCCGCGCGCGGCCGGGTCGGCGCGCGCGGACGTGCTCGTCCCGAGGTGCCGTCAGACCTCGGTCGACCGCACCAGCTCGACGCCGGCCGCCGCGAGCTCCACGCGCGCCGCCTTGCCCTGGTCCTCCGAGACCGGCACGGTCAGGTCGGTCAGGACGCGCGTCGCGAGCCCCAGCCCGAGCGCGTCGAGCGCGGTCGCCCGGACGCAGTGCGACTCCGCGATGCCGACCACGTCGGCCGAGGAGACCCCGGCGTCCTGGAGGAGCTGCGCGAGGGTGCGGCCCTCGCCGTCGACCCCCTCGAAGCCCGAGTACGCGGCCTGGTACTCGCCCTTCTTGACGCTCGCGTCCGGTGCGAGGTCCGCGAGCGCCGGGTGCAGCTCGGCGTTGGGCGTGCCGGCCAGGCCGTGCGGGGGCCACGTGTCGACGAAGTCGGGGCCCTCGGGGGCCGTCGCGAAGTGGTGCCCCGGGTCGACGTGCCAGTCCTGCGTGGTCACCACGAGGTCGTAGTCCGTGCGCCGCTCGGCCGCGAAGGCCGCGATGGCCTCCGCGACGGCGTTCCCGCCCTCGACCGCGAGCTCACCGCCCTCGCAGAACGTGGGCTGGACGTCGACGACGATCAGGGCGCGACCGCGGGCGGTCGTGTCGGTGCTGGTCATGACCCCACTCTGCCACCGGGGACGTCGTTCGTGGAGCGCCCGGGCCCGGTCGTTCGTACGCTGGGTCACCAGACGAAGCATCCGCCGGCGGGCGTACCGCACGCCGGGAGGCCGAGCGAAGGAGCCGACCATGAGCGCGTCCGAGAGGATCGACGACCCGGCAGGCGACGAGAGGTCGGTGAAGGGCGCGAGCGCGGCGGGCACGACGACCGAGCGAGACCCGGGCGAGCGGCCCATCGGCTACTGGCTCAAGCTGGTCGACCGGTTGATCGACCAGGACGTCGACGAGGTCTTCCTGCGCACGGGCCTGACGCGACGCCACTGGCAGGTCCTCAACATGGTCAGGGACGGTGTCTCGGACGTCACGACGGTCGACAGCGTCCTGTCACCGTTCACGGCCGGGGGTGCGCGGCCCGGGGGCCACGCACCCGCGGTCAGCGCGGAGATCTCCGACCTCCAGGCCCGGGGGTGGGTGGCCCAGGGCGGAGCCGGGTGGGAGGTGACCGTCGCGGGGCAGCACGCGTACCACGACCTCCTCGACGCGGTCTCGCTCTCGCGCGAGCGCCTCGCGGAGGGGATCACGCGCGAGCAGTACGACCGGACGATCGCGACGCTCGAGCAGATGGCGCGCAACCTCGGGTGGTCGCCGGGGGCCTGATCCCGCCCCGGGATCGGGCGCGGCGGCGTCGGCCGCTCGGGGGCCGCGTACCCTGGCGTGCGCGAGTCCTCGACGTGCCGGGCGTCCGTCCGGCGGTGGGTCTCGCGCCGCCAGCGCCCGCCGCGAGACCCGAGGACCGACGACCCATGCTCCGTGACGAGGCCCTCCGCGCCGTGCAGGACCCGACCGCCCCGCCGACCGTGCTCGCCCAGGTCGCCGGCGAGTTCCCCGACCTGCGCCCCCAGGTCGCCGCGCACCGCGGCGCCTATCCGGGGCTGCTCTCGTGGCTCGCCGCCGGCGACGACCCCGCGGTCGACGCGGCGCTCGCGGCCCGCCGGGCCGCCCCGGCGGGCTACGGTGCCCCGACCCCGCCGTACACGCCGCACCCGTACGCGCCGGGACCTTCCTCGGCGGCACACCTCGCCCCCGCGTACGCCGCCCAGCAGCCGCACACCCAGCAGCCCTACGCCCCGGGCGGCCACGCAGCGCACCAGCCCCAGCCGTACCCCACTCCCGACGCGACGTACGCGCCCGGGGCGGGCTACGCCGTCGGGCCGCAGGTCGCGGCGGTCCAGGGGCGGCCCACCGCGCAGCGGCGCGCCCGCGTGACCCTGGTCTCGGTGCTCGCAGGACTCGTCCTGCTGCTTCTCGTGGGGGTCGCCGCCTTCCTCGCGGTCGGCAGCGGGGCGCCGTCCGCCGAGCCCGTCGGCCAGGGGGTGGCGGGCGCGCCCGAGGGATCGGGGCAGGACGCCGTCGCGCCCGGGACGGCGACTCCCGAGCACGGCCTGCTCGCGGGCGCGGGCGACGAGTCCGCGCCGGTGACGGTCGAGGTCTACGTCGACTACATGTGCCCGGTCTGCGGTCGGTTCGAGGCCGTCAACGGCGAGAGCCTCACGAAGCTGCGCGAGGCCGGGAGCGTGCGGGTCGTCTTCCACCCCATCGCGATCCTCGACCGGTACTCGCAGGGCACGGCGTACTCGACGCGCGCCGCGTCGTCGGCCGCGCTCGTGGCCGACCGCGCCCCCGACACGTTCCAGGCCTTCCACGCGGGGCTGCTCGCGCACCAGCCCCAGGAGGGGACGGCAGGCCTGAGCGACGCCCAGATCGCTGACGTCGCCCGCGCGGCGGGCGTCCCGGCGGACGTCGTCGCCGAGCTGGCCGACGGCGGGGCGGCCGAGTTCGCTCCCT
This sequence comes from Oerskovia sp. NPDC060287, assembly GCF_042726775.1. Lineage (NCBI taxonomy): Bacteria > Bacillati > Actinomycetota > Actinomycetes > Micrococcales > Cellulomonadaceae > Oerskovia > Oerskovia sp. NPDC060287. The sequence continues at coordinate 11,485 of NZ_JBHXBO010000058.1, read as the reverse complement.
GGGTCGCCGCGGCCACGCAGGCCGCGACGAGCGACCCGGCGCTCGCGGGCCCGCAAGGTTTCGGCACGCCGACGATCGTGATCGACGGCGAGCGGTGGGCCGGGGACTGGAGCGACGCGCAGGCGCTCGCGCAGGCGATCGAGGGCACGTCCGTCTGACGGCGCTGCCCGGGGCCCGCCCGAGCGCCCGGACGGGGCGACGGACCTGGCCCTCGGACCTGCCCCCGGACCGGACGACGGCCCGCGCACCGCAGGCGTACCCTGCCTCCATGCCACGCGAGATGGAGTTCCGCCGGATCCCCGGCCTGCCCCCGTACGTCTTCACGATCATCGACTCGCTCAAGCTCGAGGCGCGCCGCGCCGGGCGCGACGTGATCGACCTGGGCTTCGGCAACCCCGACCTGCCGAGCCCGCAGATCGCGGTCGACAAGCTCGCGGAGGCGGTCCACAACACGCGCAACCACCGGTACTCGGCGTCTCGCGGCATCCCCAAGCTCCGGCAGGCGGCCGCGGACATGTACCAGCGCCGGTTCGGCGTGACGCTCGACCCGGAGACCGAGATCATCTCGACCATCGGCGCCAAGGAGGGCTTCAGCCACCTCATGTGGGTGCTGCTGCAGCCGGGCGACGCGGCGATCGTCCCCACGCCGAGCTACCCCATCCACATCTGGGGGCCCTACTTCGCGGGGGCCGACGCCCGGCAGGTCGCGATCGGCGACGGCACGGACGCCTCGGGGTACATCGACCGCGTCATGGAGGCGTGGGAGTACGGGTGGCCCAAGCCGCGCGTCGTCGTGCTGTCGTTCCCGCACAACCCGACCACGACCATCGCGACCAAGGAGGACCTCCAGCGCCTGGTCGACTGGGCGCGCGAGCGCGACGTGGTCCTGGTGCACGACCTCGCGTACGCCGACATGACGTTCGACGGCTGGCGCCCGCCCTCGATCATGGAGTGCGACGGGGCCAAGGAGGTCGCGGTCGAGCTCTACTCGATGACCAAGTCGTACTCGATGGCCGGGTGGCGCGTCGCGTTCCTCGTGGGCCGGCCGGACGTCGTGGGGGCGCTCGCCAAGCTCAAGTCGTACCTCGACTACGGCACGTTCCAGCCCATCCAGATCGCGGCGACCGTGACGCTCAACGAGGCCCTCGACTTCCCCACGGAGGTCTCGGCGGTCTACGAGTCGCGGCGCAACACGCTGTGCGACGGGCTGGACCGCATCGGCTGGGACATCCACCGGCCCAAGGGCACCATGTTCGCGTGGGCGCGCATCCCCGAGCCGTACCGCGAGATGGGCTCGATCGAGTTCGCGACGCACGTGATCGAGAGCTGCGACGTCGCGGTCTCGCCGGGCGTGGGGTTCGGGCCGGGCGGCGACGGGTTCGTGCGGTTCGCGCTCATCGAGAACGAGCAGCGGACGGGGCAGGCGATCCGGAACCTCAAGAAGGGCCTGACGCGGTTGCAGTAGCGCGAGCCGCCCGACGACGGGGCGCACCTGAACGCCCGGGTGCGCCCCGCCGTCGGGCAGGGCAGGTGGACCGACGTCCGGGCGCGGTCGACGCGCGCCGTGGGCACGACCGAGCCCTCCGGTGGACGCTTCCCGCGCCCCGGCCCGCGTCGGGCAGGATGGCTTCGACCAGCGGCGTGAAGGGAAAGTGCAGATGACCGTCGAGACACCAGTCGTCCACCTCCGAGGGGGCGGGACGAGCCTCGTCGTGACGACGAGCGGCGCGCGGCTGCCCCGCGTCCTCCACTGGGGGCCCGACCTCGGCGACCTGACCGATGCCGACCTCGCGACCATGGAGACCACCGCGTCGCCCGCGATCGGGGACTCGGCCGTGACGTACCCCCAGCCGGTGCCGGTCGTGGCGCAGCTCGCCGAGGGGTGGCTCGGGCGGCCCGGCGTCGTGGGCGACCGTTCCGGCGCCCACTGGGCTCCTCGGTTCGTGGTCGACGACGTCGTGGTCGAGCGTGCGAGCGACGTCCAGCGCCTGCGGGTCGCCTCGTCCGACGACGCCTACGCCCTGACGCTGGGCGTCGAGCTCGAGGTTCTCGCGTCGGGGCTCGTCCGGGTCCGGGCCGAGGTGGGGAACCGGGGCGGCGCGCCCTACGAGGTCCGCGCGCTCGAGCTGGGCCTGCCCGTCCCGCCGACCGCGACCGAGCTGTGCGACCTCGCCGGACGCTGGGCCCTCGAGAGGGTCCCTCAGCGGCGGCCCTTCGACGTCGGGACCTGGGTGCGCGAGAGCCGGGGCGGCAAGCCAGGGCTCGAGCACGCGTTCATGATGCTCGCGGGCGAGCAGGGCTTCGCCAACCGCTCGGGGCGGGTGTGGGGCGTCCACCTGGGCTGGAGCGGCAACCACGCGCTCGTCGCGGAGCGCACCCCGGCCGGGAGCCGCCGGCTCTCGGGCGGCGAGCTCCCGTGGCCCGGCGAGCTGGTCCTCGAGCCGGGGACGTCGAGCACGACGCCGTGGCTCTACGGCTCGTGGGGCGAGGGCCTCGACGACCTCTCGCACCGGGTGCACCGCTGGATGAGGTCGCGCCCGACGCACCCCCGCGCGCCGCGGCCCGTGCTGCTCAACACCTGGGAGGCCGTCTACTTCCAGCACGACCTCGCGACGCTCGAACGTCTCGCCGAGGCCGGCGCGGCGGTCGGGGTGGAACGCTTCGTCCTCGACGACGGCTGGTTCACCGGTCGCCGGGACGACACCACCTCGCTCGGCGACTGGACCGTGGACTCGACCGTCTGGCCCGACGGGATCGACGCGCTCGCCGACGGGGTGCGCGAGCTGGGCATGGACTTCGGGATCTGGTTCGAGCCAGAGATGGTCAACCTCGACTCCGACCTCGCACGGAACCACCCCGAGTGGGTCTTCGACGCCGGGCACGGCCCGGGCATGGCCTCGCGCCACCAGCACGTCCTCGACCTGGCCCACCCCGAGGCGTACCGTCACGTCCGCGACGCGATGTCCGAGGTCGTCGACCGTCTGGGCGTCGCGTACGTGAAGTGGGACCACAACCGGTACCTGCTCGACGCCGGGCACACGCCCACGGGCAGGGCCGGGGTCCGGGAGCAGACCCTGGCCGCCTACGCGCTCATGGCCGAGCTCAAGGAGCGGCACCCGGGCCTCGAGATCGAGTCGTGCGCCAGCGGCGGTGGCCGCGTGGACCTCGGCGTGCTCCAGCTCACCGACCGGGTGTGGGCCTCGGACTGCAACGACCCGCACGACCGGCTCGAGATCCAGCGCTGGACCCGCCTGCTCGTGCCGCCGGAGCTCCAGGGGACGCACATCGGAGCGCGCGAGTCGCACACCACGCACCGGGTCCACCCGCTCGACTTCCGCGCGCAGGTCGCGCTGTGGGGGCACCTGGGGATCGAGACGAACCTCCTCGAGGCCTCACCGGACGAGCTCGACGAGGTCCGGGCCTGGGTGGCGTTCCACCAGGCGCACCGGTCCCTGCTGCACTCGGGCGACGTGGTCCACGCGGACCTCGGGGACCCCGCGCTGCGCCTGGAGGGGGTCGTCGCGACCGACCGCAGCGAGGCGATCTTCCAGCTCGCCGTGGTCGACCGACCGATCACCTGGCCCCCGGGACGGGTCGCCGTGCCGGGGCTCGACCCGGAGCGCCGCTACCGGGTCCGCCAGGTCAGCCCGGTCGAGAGGTCAGGTTCCGGGGTGCTGCCGCCGTGGACCGCGGTCGAGGAGGGCGTCGTGCTCCCGGGCGTCGTCCTCTCCCAGGTCGGGATCGAGGCCACCTCGCTCGACCCGGACCGCGGGATCCTGTGGCACCTGACGGCGGAGTGATCGACGCGTGCGCGCCGCGGTCGGCCGTCCCGGCTCACGCCGCGTCGGCTCAGGCCGGCGCGGCCGGGGTCGGGGGCGTGGCCCCCGGGCGCTGCTGGTACCGGTCGACGTGCGACGCGGCGGTCGCGACGGCCTTCTCGTCGACCAGGTCGTAGACGATCGTGCCGACCCACACGATGAGCGTCGCCCACACCCAGGTCCAGAACCCGTCGATGTCGAACCCGCTTGACGGCGAGAGCAGCGTCGTCACGACGAGGGACCCCAGGACCGTCACGAGTCCCAGGACCCACGTCCAGCCGTGGACGTGCTTGCCCAGGAACCTCGAGACCACAGGTCGCAGGAGCGTGATCGTGACCGTGAACAGGGCCACCGCGACGAGCCCCCACAGCCAGCCGATGTGCATGCCCTCGAGCACGAGGTTCGCGACGACCAGCGTGACGCCGTAGGCGATCGCTGCGACGATGAAGCTGAGCACTTTCGGGTTCATGATCGGCACCTTCGCTCGGATCCCTGGAACATGAGTGCTCCTTCGAGTGTGACAGCGCGCGGGTTCGTGCGCACGCGTCGCGGGGCACCGCCGCCACGCAGAGAGGTCGCCATGAGAGCAGCGCACGTCCTGCCCGGTGCCCTCGTCGCGCTCACGGTGCTGCTCGCGGGGGCCTGCTCGGGCGGGCCCGACCCCGCCCCGAGCCCCGGGCTCGACGGCCAGGTCGTCGAGCCGGCCCCGGGCGTCCCGACGGTCCGGGCGAGCGCGACGTCCCTGATCGACGACCTGCCCTCGCCGTGGGGCCTCGCGGCGCTCCCCGACGGCCGTCTGCTGAGCACCTCGCGCGACGAGGGCACGGTCAGCGTCCTGGACCCGGACGCGGGCTCCGTCACGGCCGTGACGGGCGAAGGGGCCGCCGAGCTCGCGTCGGGGACCGACCACGGCGGCGAAGGGGGCTTGCTGGGTATCGCGGTCGCGCCGACGTTCTCCGAGGACGGGACCGTCGTGGTCTACCGGACGGGCGAGGACGGCAACGAGGTGCTGCGGGGGCGCCTCGACCTGGACGAGGCGCGCCTGGGAGCGCTCACGACCGTGCTCGACGGCATCCCGAAGGCGAGCAACCACAACGGCGGGCAGGTCGCGTTCGGTCCCGACGGCTTCCTCTACGTCTCGACGGGGGACGCGACCGAGTCGGGCGCGGCGCAGGACCCGGGCTCGCTCGCGGGCAAGATCCTGCGAGTCGGGCTCGACGGCGAGGCCGCGCCGGGCAATCCCGACGGCTCGCGCGTGTGGAGCCTGGGCCACCGCAACGTCCAGGGCCTGGACTGGGACGCCTCGGGGCGGATGTTCGCGTCCGAGTTCGGGCAGAACACGCTCGACGAGCTCAACGTGATCGTCCCGGGCGGCAACTACGGCTGGCCGGACCGCGAGGGGACGCTCGGGGAGGCGGCCGCCGCGGACGGCACGGCGTTCGTCGACCCGGTCGCGACGTGGCCCACGTCGGACGCGAGCCCCAGCGGCCTCGCGGTCGGGTCGGACGGCGTGTACGTCGCGGGGCTGCGGGGCGAGCGCCTGTGGCGCGTCCCGTTCGCGGGCGGCGCGGCGGCCCCGGAGGGTGGGGCGAGCCCGGCGCCCGACGGCGGAGCGTCGCCCGCCGCGTTCGGCGCACCGCAGGCTTTGCTCACGGGCGAGTGGGGGCGCCTGCGGGCGGTCGTCGTGGACCCTGGGAGCGGTGCCGGGGACGGGGCGACGGGTGGGGGCGGGGTGTCGCTGCTCGTCCTGACGAACGAGACGGACGGGCGGGGGAGTCCCGCGCAGGGGGATGACCACCTCCTGCGGGTCGAGCTCTCGACGGGCTGAGTTCGTCGTCATCGGCGGTCGCGACGGTGACTCTGGTCGACGGTTCCGGTCACCCTCGCTGGGCGGTGTGGTCGTCGTCGGCGAAACCTGACATCGCGGCGCACCGGCCGGGTCCGGACAACTACCATGAGGACCATGCCTGACGCAGCCCCGGAGACCTTCTACCTCACCACCCCGATCTACTACGTGAACGACGCCCCGCACATCGGGCACGCGTACACGACGGTCGCGGCCGACGTCGTCACCCGCTGGCACCGCCAGCGCCAGGAGCCGGTGTGGTTCCTGACGGGGACGGACGAGCACGGGCAGAAGGTCATGCGCACGGCAGAGGCCAACGGCGTGACCCCCCAGGAGTGGGCGGACCGCCTGGTCGAGAGCTCGTGGAAGCCCGTGCTGCACACGCTCGACGCGCTCAACGACGACTTCATCCGCACCACCCAGCCCCGTCACACCGAGCGCGTACAGGCCTTCATCCAGGACCTGTACAACAAGGGTGAGATCTACGCGGGCTCGTACGAGGGCCCGTACTGCGTGGGGTGCGAGGAGTACAAGCTCCCGGGCGACCTGATCGACGGCACGGGCGAGTACGAGGGCCAGAAGCTCTGCCCCATCCACAGCAAGCCCGTGGAGATGCTCTCCGAGCAGAACTACTTCTTCAAGATGAGCGCGTACCAGGACCGCCTGCTCGCGCTCTACGAGGCGCACCCCGAGTTCGTCCAGCCCGCCAGCGCACGCAACGAGGTGCTCGCGTTCGTCAAGGGTGGTCTGCAGGACCTCTCGATCTCGCGCAACACGTTCGACTGGGGTATCCCCATCCCGTGGGACACCACGCACGTGCTCTACGTGTGGTTCGACGCGCTGCTCAACTACGCGACCGCCGTCGGGCTGGACAGCGACGACCCCGAGCAGCAGGCCAAGTTCGCGGCCACGTGGCCCGCGAGCGTGCACCTGGTCGGCAAGGACATCCTGCGCTTCCACGCGGTGATCTGGCCCGCGATGCTCATGGCCGCGGGCCTGCCCCTGCCCAAGACCGTGTTCGCGCACGGCTGGCTCCTGGTCGGCGGCGAGAAGATGAGCAAGTCGAAGCTCACGGGCATCGCGCCGAGCCAGATCATCGACCACTTCGGTTCCGACGCGTTCCGCTACTACTTCATGCGCGCCATCGCGTTCGGTCAGGACGGGTCGTTCTCGTGGGAGGACCTCTCGGCGCGCTACAACGCCGAGCTCGCGAACGGGTTCGGCAACCTGGCCTCGCGCGTCGCGGCCATGGTCGGCAAGTACTACGGGGGCGTTCTCCCGCAGGCGGGCCCCGCCGGGCCGGCCGAGCAGGCGCTCGAGCAGGTCGCCGCGCAGGCGGTCCAGGCAGCCGAGAAGGCGATCGACGCGCTCGCGATCCACGAGGCGATCAACGCGGTGTGGACGCTCGTCGACGCCACGAACCTGTACCTCACGGAGCAGGAGCCGTGGAAGGTCGCCAAGCTCGACGAGGAACGTGACGGCACGGGGCCCGACGCCGTCTCGGTCCAGGAGGGCCGCCTCGCCACGATCCTCGTCACGGCCGCCGAGGCCCTGCGCTCGCTCGCCGTCCTGCTGCACCCGATCACCCCGAAGGCCGCCCAGGCGCTCTGGGAGTCCCTCGGCGCCGAGGCGCCGCTGGGCGCGCTCGCGGTCCAACCGGTCGACGGTGCCGCTCGCTTCGGCGCGCTGCCCGCAGGGACCACGGTCACCAAGGGTGCGTCGCTGTTCCCGCGGCTCGAGGACCCGGTCGTCGAGGGCGCCTGACGGTGGCCCGCAAGCGTGAGCGCGGGTGGCCGCCCGCCCCCGAGGCGCTGCCGCTGCCCGTGGTCGACGACCACACCCACCTCGAGTCGATCGCCGGGGTCCTGCCCGACGTCGACGAGGAGGGTAGAGCGGTCCCCGTCCCGACGGTCGCGCAGCACGTCGAGGACGCGGCCCGGGTCGGCGTGGACCGCATGGTCCAGGTCGGCTGCGACCTGCCCTCGGCCCGCCTGACGGACGCCCTGGTGCGCGAGCACCGGGCGCTCGTCGGCGCGATCGCGATCCACCCCAACGAGGCGACCCTGCACGCGGGCGTGACCGAGGTGGGCCCCGACGGGCTGACCCCGACCCCCGAGCCTCGCCACGCCGTCGGGCTCGACGACGCCATCGCGGAGATCGCCGCGATCGCACGCGGCAACGACCGCATCCGGGCGATCGGCGAGACCGGCATGGACCTCTTCCGCACCGGCCCGCAGGGCGCGGCCGTCCAGCGGGAGTCGTTCCGCGCGCACGTCGCGCTCGCCAAGGAGCTCGGCCTCCCGCTCCAGATCCACGACCGTGACGCGCACGCCGAGGTCATCGAGGTCCTCCTCGCCGACGGCGCCCCCGAGCGGACCGTGTTCCACTGCTTCTCGGGCGACGCCGAGATGGCGAGGCTGTGTGCCGCGCAGGGGTGGTACCTGTCGTTCGCCGGGCCGGTGACGTTCGGCGCCAACGACGAGCTGCGCGCGGCCCTCGCGGCCGTGCCGCTGGGACAGGTCCTGGTCGAGACGGACGCGCCCTATCTCACGCCGCACCCTTACCGCGGACGGCCCAACGCGCCGTACCTCCTGCCCCACACCGTGCGGAAGGTGGCCGAGGTGACGGGGACCTCGCTCGAGGAGGTCTGCGCCCGGCTGAGCGACACGGCCGAGCAGGTCTACGGCCCCTGGTGAGTCCTCGCCCGACCGGTGAGTCCCGGGCGGCGCGCCGGACGGGCTTTCCCCGGAGGTCACGTTTCCACTACGGTCTGCTTGTCCGTGATGCCCGGAGCGTCGCGTACGCAGGTCGAGACAGGAACGGAAGGTCACGTGGTCGGTGGCGACGGGGTGCGCAGGAGCTCCCTGACGGGTAGGTGGCGCCTCGCAGCGCAGGCCGCGATCCTGGCGACCGTGGTCGGGGCGACCGGAGTCTTCGCGGTGGCCCACAAGTCCGTGACTCTCGACCTGGACGGCGAGGTCAGGACGGTCAGCGCGTACGGCTCGACCGTCGGGGACCTGCTCGCCTTCCAGGACGTTGCGATCAAGGACACCGACCTCGTGGAGCCCGCCGCGGACGAGCCCGCGACCGACGGGAGCACCATCGTCGTCCGGACCAGCCAGGAGATCTCGCTCGAGCTCGACGGGAAGTCGCAGACGTTCGTCACGACGGCCCGCACCGTCGGGGAGCTGCTCACTGCCCTGGGGCCGCGCGCCGAGGGGGCCATGACCTCGGCGTCCCGGTCGCAGTCGCTCGGCCGCGAGCAGATCCGGGTCTCGACCCTCAAGACCGTCCACGTCGCCGTGGACGGGGCGGTCGTGACTGCCACGACCTCCGAGGCGTCGGTCGAGGGGGTCCTGGAGCACGCGGGGATCACGCTGTCGGTGGGTGACGCGGCGTCGGTCCCGCTCGGTGCCGCCGCGGTCGACGGGATGCTCGTCCTCGTCACCCGCGCGGCGAGCGGCGCGGCGACGGTCACGGAGACCCTCCCGTTCGCGACAGAGGAGGTCAAGGACCCCTACCTCCCGCAGGGGCAGCGCAAGGTCCGCACGTCGGGCAAGGTCGGCGAGGCCGTGACGACGTACGCCATCCAGACGGTCGGCGGCACCGAGATCTCGCGGACTGTGGTCGACCGTTCGGTCACGCGCGAGCCCCGTACCGAGGTCGTCGTGGTCGGTTCGCTCGACCCGTCGACCATCAAGGTCGACCCGGGGTCGTCCAAGGCGATCGCCAAGTCCCTCGCGGCCCAGCGCGGCTGGGGCGACGACCAGTTCGCGTGCCTCGACCTGCTCTGGATGAAGGAGAGCCGGTGGAATGCGACCGCGGAGAACACGTCGAGCGGTGCGTACGGGATCCCGCAGGCGCTCCCGGGCTCCAAGATGGCCAGTGCGGGAGCCGACTGGCGGACCAACCCGGCGACCCAGATCACGTGGGGTCTGGGGTACATCGAGGGCCGCTACGGCACACCGTGCGGCGCGTGGAGCCACTCGCAGGCCAAGGGCTGGTACTGAGCGAGGGCCGTGCGGAGGCCCTGTGAGGGTTCTCTCGACAGGGGCCCTCAACGCCCCGACATAGGTGGAGAAAACCGGACAGGACGGTGGCGTCGCGCCCGGACGGGGTTGGCACTCGATAACGGATCGGTTACGGTCAACTGTCGCGCACTGCAGCCCGCCCTGCCGCCACCCGCTCATCACCGGGGGCGAGACGGACGGAGGGTGCGCGTCCTGCTGTCGGCCGGAGAACTGGTCCGTCGGTGGTAGACGACAGCCGGATCGGTCGTTCGGAACCAGCGGTAGGACGTCCTCGGACGCCCGTCCCGATGCTCCTCGGAGCGCAGGGTCCGTCGGTGGCGCGCTGCGTCGCCCGAAGCCCGTGCCCGGGAGGCTCGACGACTGGACTCGAGTGAACAACCCCATTGACCGGACCGCTCACGCGGCCAGCGCCGACAGCGCAGCCAACACCCCCCAGACCTCTCCTTCTCTCGACGGCGTCGAGGCACAGGCCTCCGCCCCCACAGCCACCAAGCGCCGCCGCTGGCCCCTGATCGCCGGTGCGACGGCCATCGCGCTCGTCGCGACCGGAGCAGTCGCCTACGGCAGCGCCAAGAAGACCGTCCAGCTCGACGTCGACGGCAACATCACCACGGTCTCGACGTTCGCGGGCTCGGTCGAGGGTTTCCTCGACGAGCAGGACGTGCGCGTGACCGACCGCGACCTGATCGCCCCCGGGGCCGACGCGCCCCTGAAGAACGGTGCCGACGTCGTCGTGCGCTACGGGCGCCAGGTGACCGTGCAGACCGACGGCGCCCAGAGCGACGTGTGGCTCACCGCGCTCGACGCCGACGAGGCGCTCGACACCCTCGCGGCCCGAGGCAGCGACGTGCGCCTCGTGGCCTCGCGCTCGGGAGCCGACGGCCGCGCCGCGCTCTCCCTGCGCCTCGACGCCGACGGACCCGTCCACGTCGTGGCCGACGGCCAGACCAAGACGGCGCCCGACGGCAGCATCGGCGTCAACGCGATCCTCGACCAGCAGGGCGTGGTCCTGGGCGAGCTCGACCGCGTGTCGGTCGCTCGCACGGTCGAGCCCACGACCGACGGGACCACGGCAGAGGCGAGCTCGGCCGACGAGACGACGACCCAGCCCGCGGTCTCGCTCGTCGTCCAGCGCGTCGCCGTGACCGAGACCCCGACCGTCACGCCCATCCCGTTCGAGACGGTCACCGAGCAGGACGCGAACCGTTTCGCGGACCTCGCCCCGGTCGTCAAGCAGGAGGGCGTCGAGGGCGCCTCGACCAAGGTCGAGAACGTGACCACGGTCGACGGTGTCGAGGAGTCCCGCGAGGTCGTCTCGGACGGCGTCACGTCCGAGCCCGTCGCCAAGATCGTGGTGCAGGGCACCAAGGAGCGGCCCAAGGCTGCACCCAAGGCCGCGGCGGCTCCCCAGGCCGCTGCTGCTGCACCCAAGGCGAGCGCGCCGGCAGCGGCGCCCGCTCCCGCGGCGAGCTCGGTCGGCGGCGACGTCTGGGCCGCGCTGGCCAAGTGCGAGTCGGGCGGCAACCCCGCGACGAACACGGGCAACGGCTACTACGGCCTCTACCAGTTCTCGGCCAGCACCTGGCGTGCGATGGGTGGCTCCGGCCTCCCGTCCGACGCGTCGGCCGCCGAGCAGACCCAGCGTGCGCAGGCCCTCCAGGCCCGTTCGGGCTGGGGACAGTGGCCGGCCTGCGCCCGGAAGCTCGGTCTGCTCTGAGCGGACCTGGTTCCTGATCGCGGCGATATGCCGAGGTCGGACGAACGAGGGGTGTGGCCCACGGCGCGAGCCG
>NZ_JBHXBO010000057.1:0-21097 GCF_042726775.1 Oerskovia sp. NPDC060287 | reverse complement strand
GCCTACACCCCCCCCTCCTCGGGGGGCCGGGTTCTTTTGTTAACAGGCGCGGGGGGGGGGGGGGGCCCGCCCCGGGGGGGGGGTGGGGGGGGTGGGGCCGCGGCCCCCCCCCCACGACGCGCGCCCTCTACCTCGCGGGAAAGGAGGCTCAGGCCGCCTGCGCCGACGCGGCCTCGGCGTCGCGCTTGGCGACCTCCTCGCGCACGATCGGGATGACGTAGCGGCCGAAGTCGGTCGCGTCGTCGAGCAGGTCGTAGCCGCGCGCCGAGATGATGCGGACCCCCAGGTCGTAGTACGCGAGCAGCGCCTGCGCGACGGTCTCGGGCGTCCCGACGAGCGCGTTCGAGTTCCCTGCTCCCCCCGTGGCCTTGGCCGTCGCGGTCCACAGGGCCGAGTCGAAGCGGTCGCCCTGGGCCGCGATCTCCAGGAGGCGCTGCGAGCCGGCGTTCTCGGGCTTGTCGATCGGGTGGCGCCGGCTCAGCACGCCGCCCGCCGCGGCCTTGCGGGCCTCGATCCGGTCGAGAATGCCGTGCGCCTTCTCCCAGGCCAGCTCCTCGGTGGCCCCGATGATCGGCCGGAACGCCGCGTGGATGCGCGGGGGTGTGGTGCGACCGGCCGCGGCCGCCTCGGTGCGGACGCGCAGGATCTGCTCGGCCGTCCGGTCGAGCGGCTCACCCCACACCGCGTAGATGTCGGCCTCGGCCGCGCCGACCTTGAACGCCGCGTCCGAGGACCCGCCGAACGAGATGGTGGGCGTACGCCCCTCGAAGGGCTTGGTGTCGAGCACGAAGTCGTCGAGGTCGTAGAAGCTCCCGTGGTGGTCGAACGGCTCGGCGCTCGACCAGGCCTTCTTGACGATCTGGATGTACTCCTGGGTGCGGGCGTAGCGCTCGTCCTTGGTCAGGGTGTCGCCCTCGCGTCGCTGCTCGTGGTCGTTGCCACCGGTGATGAAGTGGACGGACAGCCGCCCCTCGGAGAGCTGGTCGAGCGTCGCGAAGGACTTGGCCGCGAACGTCGGGTAGGAGACGTTGGGGCGGTGCGCCAGCAGGAGCTCGATCGAGTCGAGGCGGGCCGCGGTCCATGCCGCGAGCGCCGACGGCTCGGGTCCGCTCGACCCGTAGGCGAACAGGACACGGGTCCAGCCGTTGTCCTCGTGCGCGCGCACGATGCGTTCGAGGTACTGCTTGTCGAACGGCGCGGTCGTGCGGTCGGTGGTCTCGGAGGCGTCGCTCGTGGTGGCGATGCCGAGGAACTCGACGGGCATGGTCTTCTCCGGTTCAGGTGTGGTGGGGTCTTCGGCGGGTGCGGGTGGTGGTGCTCGTGCGGGTGGTGGTGCTCGTGCTGGCGGCGGTCGGCCGAGGTAGAACGTGCTGCGCGAGGTAGTGCTCGACGCGTTCTACCTCGCGCAGCGCGTACTACCTCGGCGGGGCGGTGGGTGGATGGGGGCCAAAGCCCACGACATTCGCGAGGTCCAGCCCGTACGCGTGCAGCCGCCCGCCGCCCTCGCCCTCGATCACGCGGGTCTCGCGCTCGGGCAGCCGCCGGAACCCGAGCGCCTCGTAGAGCCGGTGCGCACGGACCATCTGGGGCCCCGAGTTCATGACGACCCTCTGCACCCCCTGGGCGCGGGCCACGTCGAGGACGTGGCGGGTGAGCGTCGTCCCGATCCCCCGCCCCCGGGCCGCGGGCGCGACGCCGAGGAGCCGGAAGTCCAGCTCTCCGTCGATCGCGAGGGGAGAGATGTGCCGGCCGGGCACGGGCGTCGCGACGGTGCCGAGCAGAGCACCGGTCTCGTCGTCGACCGCGACCCACACGTCGTGCTCGGCCGCGCGGCCCGCGACGTCGCGCAGCACATCGCGGTACGACTCCGAGATCGTGTACTCGAACCCGTACGCCGCTTCGAGCAGGTCGGCGACCGCCTCGTGCTCGGCGGGAACCACGCGCCGGACGGTCACCCCGGCGGCGTCGGTCGTGGCCCGGCCGACCCCCGACGGTGAGGACGCGTCCAGGTCGGCAGGGACGCCGGTCCCCGCCCCCACGCGGCCCTCTCGGCGAGCCGACTCGACGAGGCGAGCGACGCCGTCGGCCACCTCACGCACGCGCCTGGCCCGGCGCGAGGACTCGCGAGGGTCGGCCACGCCGTCGGGCGGGCTCCCGACGCCCGCGCTCGTCGTGGTGGGCGCGCTCATGCGCGCTGCCGGACCGGCTCGTGCGGGCCCGACGACGGCGCCTCGCCCGCCGCGTCCTGCTCACCGGCTCCCGGCTCGGCGGGGAGGCCTGCGTCGCGCCAGGCAGGGAAGCCGCCCTCGACGTGCGAGACGTTCGTGTAGCCGCGTGCGGCGAGGGCCTCCGCGACCGGGCCCGAGCCGCGCTCGGAGCCGCAGACCACCACGACCGGGGTGTCGAGCGAGATCGCGGGAGCTGCTACCGAGCCGAAGATCGCGTCGAGGTCGTCGCGGTCGGTGATCGTCGCGCCGGGGATGGCGCCCGCGGTCGCACGACCTCCCTCGCTGCGGACGTCGACGAGGAAGGCTCCGGCCGCGACGCGGGCTCCCGCGTCGGTCGCCGGGGTGAGGAGGGGCTGGTGCTGGGTCATGTCGTCTCCTGGTCGGGTGGCGCCGGTGGCGCGGTGGGTGGTGCGGGTGGTGCTGCTGCCGAGGTAGAGGGCAGGCGTCGAGGTAGAGGTCCGGGGCCCGCTGTCTCGACGGGTGCCCTCTACCTCGCGAGGGCTGGTTCGCGGTCGGCCGCTACGGCGGGCACGGCCGGGTCCGCCGCGAGGCCCCAGTGCTGCGCGAGCAGCTCGAACGAGCGCGCACGGTCGGCGGGGTCGTGCGCGACGGTCGTCACGACGATCTCGTCGGCCGCGGTCACGCGCGCGAGCGTCTCGAGGCGCTCGACGACGGTCTCGGGCGAACCCACGAACCTCGTGTCGACGCGGTCCTGGACGGCCGCACGGTCGGCGTCGGACAGGTCCTCCCACGCGGGGGTCGTGCCGGGCGCGGGGTAGGCGATCGCGCCGTCGGCCCCGCGGCGGATCGACAGGACCCAGGCGGTGAACGGGTCGGCGATCCGGTGGGCCTCGGCGTCGGTGCCCGCGACCAGGACGTCGGCCGAGACCACGACGTACGGACGGTCGAGCACGCCCGGGCGGAACGCGGCCCGGTAGGCGGCGATCGTGTCGAGCGTCGCGGAGGGGCCCACGTGGTAGTTCGCCGCGAGCGGCAGTCCCAGCTCTCCCGCGACGCGGGCGCTGACCCCGCCGCTCGACGCGAGCACGAACAGGTCGAACGCCGCGCCCTCGACGGGCGGGCTCGTGTACGCGGTGCCTGCGCTGTTGGTGAAGGTCCCCGCGCGCAGGCCCAGGACCAGCTCGAGCTCGTCACGGAACTCGGCGGGGGTCCGGCTCGCGCCGACGACCTCCTTCTGCGCGAGCAGCCGCTGGCGCAGCGCGGTGTCGGTGAAGGCGACGCCGGGCGCGGCGGGGATCAGGAGGCCGTCGACCACGCGCGTCCCGGCCGGCTGCGCGGGGGCCGGCGGGGTGGGCTCGGGCTCGCCCGCCGTTCTCGCTGGCGTGCCCGACGACGGAGCCTCGCCCCCCGCGCTCGCCCCGCCCTGCGCGGGGGGCGGGGTGAACGCCCGGCCCAGCCCCAGGTCGACCCGGCCCGGGTGCAGGGCCGCGATGGTCCCGAACTGCTCGGCCGCGAGGAGCGGGCTCGTGGTGCTCAGCAGCACGGCTCCCGACCCGACGCGGATGCGCGACGTGCGCTCGGCGACGAGGGCGGCGAGCACCGCGGGGGACGCCGAGGCGACCCCCGGGGACAGGTGGTGCTCGGCGAACCAGATGCGGCGATAGCCCAGCTCGTCGGCACGGACCGCGGTGGCGAGCGTGTCGCGCAGCGCCTGGGCTCCGGTCGAGCCCTCGCTCACGACCGCGAGGTCGAGGACGGACAGCGGGACGCGGGGCTGGTGGGTGGCCGGGAGGTCGGAGGTGGTCATCGGTAGGTCCTCTGTGTGTCGGTGGGGGCGCTGGGTGCGGAGCGGCCGTCGTCGATCGCCGGATCTGGCGACCGCTGCTCCGCACCCGGCGGAAGGTGGTCAGCGGGACGGCAGGCCGCGCGCCGCGAGCGCCGTGTGCAGGTGGGCATGGCCGCGCTGGGGCCCGGGGACCGCGAGCCGGTCGACCACGCGCCGACGCCAGCTCTCGGCGAGCCCCTCCTCGCGGTAGAAGGGCGCGATGAGGTCCTCGTACGCATCGACGTACGGACCCTGGACGGCCAGGTCGTAGGTCTCGTGGTGCAGCACCGCGGCCTGGGGAAGGCGCGGCTTGACCCGTTCGCCGCCCGCGGGGTCGGGGTGCCCCACGACCAGGCCGACGACCGCGACCGTGCCCTCGGGCAGGCCCAGCTCGGCCGCGACCTGCTCGGGGTGGTGCCGCAGCGCACCGATGTAGACGGTCCCGAGCCCCAGCGACTCGGCGGCCACGACGGCGTTCTGGGCGGCGAGGGCCGCGTCGACGAACGCCACGACCGTGGAGTCCAGGTAGTCGGTCCCCTCGAGCGAGGTGCCGTGCGCGTCGCCGATCGCGCGGGCGCGGGCCAGGTCCGCGACCCACACGAGCAGGAGCGGCGCCTGCCGGACGTGCTCCTGGCCGCCGGCGAGCGCCGCGAGCCGGTCCTTGCGGGCCGGGTCGGTCACCGCCACGACGCTCCAGAACTGCATGTTGGACGACGTCGGGGCCGACTGTGCGGCGGCGACCAGGGTCGGCAGGACCACCTCGTCGAGCGGGTCCGTGAGATAGGCGCGCACCGTGCGGTGCCGCAGGATCCCGTCGATCGCGTCCGTGAGCGGAGCGAGGGGAACGGACTGGTCGGGGCCGTAGCGCTCGGCCAGGGGCGAGGCCGTCGCGGTGACGGTCTCGGAGGATGCGGTCACCGAGGGGGCGGCCTCAGGGAGGGCAGCGAGGTCGGTCGTGGTCGACATGAGGGCCTTTCGGTCGTGAGAGCGTGGGACGCGGCGCGGGGCAGAGAGGCGACCGGCAGCGTCAGCCGGCAGGCACCTGCGCGAAGCGGGCCAGGGAGAACAGCCGGTCCGCGGCGACCGGCCGGGCGGTCGGTTCCTCGCGGGCCAGCTCCGCCAGGACCCGACCGATCGACGGCGCGAACTTGAAGCCGTGGCCCGAGAACCCGGCGGCGATCACGACACGGCCCACGCGGTCGAGCACGAAGTCGTGGTCCGGTGTCGTGGTGTACGTGCAGGAGATCGGCACGAGCCGGTCGGCGTCAGCCCCCGGGACCCACGCCCTGACGTAGTCCTGGAGCTGTGCGAGCTGCCCGGGCTCGGGACGGTAGGTCCGCCGGTCGGGATCGGTGCGCGGCCCGACCCCGTGGAAGCCGACCTTGATCCCCTCTCCCGGGGTCGCGAGCCCGTAGACCCCGCTGGGCCACGGGTGCGGCTCGGCAGGGGCGTGCGTGAAGCTGGGCCAGGCGTCCTCCGCCGGTGCTCCCGGGGCGAGCGCGAAGTGCGCGGGCTGCTCCTGGGTGACGACGAGCGGCGGGACGGACGCGACGCCGTCGGGCTCGGAGAACGCCGCCCCCAGCAGGCCCGCGCTCCACGCCCCCACCGCGACGACGACCGTGTCCGCGACCAGGTCGTACCGGTCCGTGACGACCCGGACCGAGCCCGCACCCGGGTGGACGTGACGCACGTGCACGCCGTGGCGGACGTCGGCGCCGTACGAGCGCGCCGCGGACTGGAAGGCCGCGACCGCGCGGTCGGCGTGGACGCGCCCCGCCGTCGCGGTCTCGTGGAGCACGTCGCCCTCGAAGCGCAGGCCGGGCCAGCGCTCGGCAGCCTCCTCGGGGCGCAGCCACTCGTGCGGGACGCCCCGCGCGACGAACGCGTCACCGATCTCGGTGCGGCGCGGGAAGCCGTGGCTCACGCCGCCCGTCAGGGTGAGGACCGCGTCGGCGGGGAGCCCTGCGTCGCGCTCGAGCTCGCGCCACAGGCCGAACGCCTCCTGCGCGAGATCGAGGTACGCGGGCTGGGTGTACGTGGTCCGGTAGATGCGCGACGCCCCGTGCGAGGCACCGTGCGCGTGGCCTGGCGCGAAGCGTTCGAGCAGGACGACGTCGTGCCCCGCGCGCGCGAGCTGCCACGCCGCGGCCGAGCCCATGACGCCTCCACCGACGACGACGTGCGACACGTGCTCGGTCATCTGGCTGCCTCTCGATCAGTAGGTCGGGTGCCGCCGGCCCGCGGGTCCCAGGAGGATTCCGCGGGCCGGTCGGCCGTCCGGGTCAGGGCTTGGGCAGCCCGGGAGGGTTGGTCTCGGAGGCGGGGATCGCCTCGTCCTCGAGACCCCAGTGCTCGAGGAGCTCGGTGTAGCTGCCGTCCTCGATCGCGTGGTTGATCGCCGCGGTCACGGCCGGGGCGAGCTCGCTGCCCTTGAGCGTCGCGACGGCGATCTGCGCGGTCGCGGGCCAGCCGCCGTTGAGCGTGCCGACCACCTTGTACTGGTCGGGCGCGGTCGCGGCGCTGTAGGCGAGGCTCGCGTTGGGGCCGACGTAGAGGTCGAGCCTGCCCGACGCGACAGCGAGCAGCGCGTCCTTGTAGTCCTCGTAGTACTCGGGCTCTCCACCCTTGATGGGCTCGAGTCCCGCGTCGATGTTCTCCTGGTTCCAGGCGAGCAGGATCTTCTCCTGGTTGGTCCCCGAACCGACGCCCACGGTGAGGCCCGCGATGTCCTTGGCCTCCTTGATCGCAGGCACCTTGTCGTTGGACGCACCCGCGAGCCAGCCGAGCTGGTCGTTGCGGTAGGACGAGAAGTCGTAGAGCTCCTTGCGCTCCTCGGTCACCGTGACGTTCGAGATCACGGCGTCGACGTCCCCGGACTGCAGCGCGAGCGGCCAGTCGGCCCACGCCTTGACCTCGAGCTCGAGCTCGAGGCCGAGCGCGTCCGCGACGAGGACCGCGATGTTGGGCTCGTTGCCGATGGGCGTCTTGTCGTCGTCCGCGAGGAAGCCGAGGGGAGGCAGTCCGCCCGCGGTCGTCGAGACCTTGAGGACCCCCGCGGCCTTGACGTCCTCGGGCAGGAGGGCGATGGCCTCGGGCGACTCGGTCGTGTGGATCCACTCCTGGTCGGGCGAGGTGTCGATGACGAGGCCGGCGGCCTCCGCGGCCTTCTCGTTGTCGGCCGTGCCGGGCTCGGCGTCGGCGCTCGTGGCGCACGCCGCGAGCAGCGCGAGGAGCGGGAGGGTCGCGACGGCGGCGACCGTCCGGCGGGAGGGGCGGCGGGCGGCGCGGGGCGCGCCGGAGGTACGGAGGGACATCATGTTCTCTTTCGGTGTGGGTGGACGTGCGGTGGGGTGACGCGGCCCGGGCGATCGGCGTGCCGGGCTCCGGGCGTCACAGGACCTTGTCGAGGAAGGCCTTGGTCCGGTCGTGGCGGGGGGCGTCGAGGACCTGCGCGGGCGGGCCCTGCTCGACGATGCGGCCGGCGTCCATGAAGACGACCGTGTCCGCGACCTCGCGGGCGAAGCCGATCTCGTGCGTGACGACGACCAGGGTCGTACCGCCGTGCGCGAGGCCCTTGATGACGTCGAGCACCTCGCCGACGAGCTCGGGGTCGAGCGCAGAGGTCGGCTCGTCGAAGAGCAGGACGCGAGGACGCATGGCGAGCGCGCGGGCGATCGCGACGCGCTGCTGCTGCCCGCCCGAGAGCTGCCGGGGACGGGCGTCGGCCTTGTCGGCGAGACCCACGCGGGCCAGGAGCTCGCGCCCCTCGGCCTCGACCTCGGCCCGGTCCCTGCCCTGGGCGGAGACCGGTGCCTCGACGACGTTCTCGAGGGCCGTGAGGTGCGGGAAGAGGTTGAAGCTCTGGAACACGAACCCGATCCGGGTGCGCTGGACCAGGATCTCCTTCTCCTTGAGCTCGCGCAGGGTGTCGCCCTTGCGGGAGTAGCCGATGAGGTCGCCGTCGACCGCGATGAAGCCGCGGTCCACCTTCTCGAGGTGGTTGATGACGCGCAGGAGCGTCGACTTGCCCGAGCCCGACGGGCCGAGGATCACGGTGACCTCGCCCGGGCGGACCTCGAGGTCGATGCCCGCGAGCACCTCGAGCGTGCCGTAGGACTTGTGGACCCCGCGGACCTCGACGAGGCCCTTGGCCGGGGAGGCGGTCGTGGATCCGGCGGTCGAGGTGGCCGCAGCCGTGGTCGTGGCGGTCATGCGGCACCTCCGGTGGTGCGGTCGCTCGTTGCCGTGCGCAGCAGGTGGCTGCGGCCGACCGCGGCGCGCGCGGCGTAGGCGGGGGGCAGGTGGGCGGGCGCGGGGCGCCCGGTGACGCGCGACCACGCGACCTGGAGCGTCCAGCGGACCCGCTGGACCGGGGTCGGGGGCAGCGTGCGCACCGCGCCCTTGGCGTAGTGCCGCTCGACGTAGTACTGCGCGACGGTCAGCACGGTCGTGATGACGAGGTACCAGATCGCCGCGACCATGAGCAGCGGGACGACGCGCTGGTTGCGGCCGTAGATCACGCCGATCGTGTAGAACAGCTCGCCGTACGCGAGGACGTACACGACCGACGTGCCCTTGACGAGGCCGATGATCTCGTTGACCGACGTCGGGACGATGGTCCGCATGGCCTGCGGGAGCACGATGCGCAGCGTCTGGCGCGAGCGCGGGATCCCCAGCGAGGCCGCGGCCTCGTGCTGGCCCTGGTCGACCGAGAGGATCCCGGCCCGGACGATCTCCGAGGAGTAGGCGGCCTGCGAGAGCCCCAGGCCCAGGATCGCGGCACCGAACTTGTCGATCACGTCGAGGGTCCCGAACTCGAGGAAGCCGGGGCCGAACGGGATGCCCAGCGAGAGCGTCGGGTAGAGATAGGCCAGGTTGTACCAGAGCAGGAGCTGCAGGATCAGCGGCACCGAGCGGAACACCCACGTGTACGCGGACGACACAGCCTGGAGCAGGGGCGACCTCGACAGGCGCATGAGCGCGAGGACCGTGCCGAGGCCGAACCCGACCACGGCGGCGACCGCGGTGAGCCGGATGGTGCCCCACAGGCCGTTGAGGACCGAGGGCCACGTCAGGTACTGCGCGACGATCGACCACTCCCACTTGGGGTTGGTCACGAGCGAGCTCACGACCATCGCGAGGAGGACCGCGACGCCCGCGGTGGCGATCCACCGGCCCGGGTGCCTCGCGGGGACGACCTTGAGGTCCTCCCAGCGCGTGGTCGACGCGTCGGTCGTGCTGGTCGTGCTGGCCGTCGTCGGGGTGGCGGGCGCGAGCGTGGTCGCGCCCGGCGGGTCGGGCAGCGCTCCGGGGGGTGGGACGAGCTGGCGTGACTCGTCCTGTGGCAGGGACAGGGTGCTCATGGGGACCTCGGGCAGGTGAGAAGGGGTCGGGCGCGGACCGCGGCAGGGGGCCGGGTCGGCGGGTCGTGCCGTGTCAGAGCGAGCGGGACCTGGTGGTCACGCAGGTTCTGACACGCGCGGACAGAGCCACTTCTCGAACGCCAGGGGTCCGATCTCCTCGGGGTCCCGGCTCACGTCGAACAAGGGGGTGTAGCCCGCACGCAGGTAGAGGCCTGCGGCCTCGGGCTGGCGGGGACCGGTCGTCAGGTAGATCCGCACGTAGCCGCGCTGGGCAGCGCGGTCCTCGAGCTCGACGAGGACCTGGCGGGCGAGCCCGCGCCGCCGGTGGGCCGAGTGCGTCCAGATGCGCTTGAGCTCGGCGGTCGCGACGAGCGGGGTGCCGTCGTCGCTGTGGACGGCACCGCTTTGGACGGCACCGCTTTGGACGTCACCGCTGTGGACCGCACCGCTGTACGCGTCGGTGCGGGCGTGCGGGCCGGCCTCGGGCCGGGTCCGGCGCGCGGGGTCGCCGAGCTCGGGCTCTGCCCGACGCCGGAACGCCCCTCCCGCGACCGGCTCGCCGTCCGCGAGGAGCAGGACGAGCTCGCCGTCGGGCGCCGCGAAGTCGGCTGCCGGGTAGTGCTCCATCTCGGCCCGCAGCTCGTCCGCGTCGAGGATGCTGCGGTAGCGCGTGGCGTACTCGTGGGCGAGCTCGTCGAGGAGCGGGCGCACGAGCGGGTCGTGCAGGGTCACCGACCGGACCTCGACGGACGGGAGGACCGACGGCGCGACGACCGGCCCGGTCGTGGCGGCCCGTGTCGTGGCGGCCCGTGTCGTGGTGGCCCGTGTCGTGGTGGGCGCGCTCATCGGGGGACCTTCTCCCCCGCCTCGACCGAGAACGGCAGGACGTTGCCCGCGACGGGCTGGGGGCACGTGCCGAAGTCGCTGAAGGCGTAGGGCAGGTTGAGCGTGCGGTTCAGGTCGAGGCGGAGCGTCTGCCCAGGCTGCGCGTCGCCGTCGGCTCCTTCCCCTGCGAGGTCCCCGCCCCTCCCGTGCGCCGTGGCGTCACGGTCGACGAACAGGATCCGCCAGTCCGCGACGCCGGGGGCCGGGTCCGTGAACAGGAGCGTCGCACCGCCGCCGGGCTTGCCCGTGAGCCGGAGCGTCGTCGTGACACCGTCGCGGACCACGTCGACCTCGCCCACGACCTGGACGTGGTGCTCAAGGCCCGGCTGGGCTCCGCCCACGACCTCGGCGACGGGCTCGTCGTACCAGCGCACCGGCGCGTCGAGGACCCAGGCCGGGTCGTAGGCGAAGGTCGGGACCCCCTCGAACGCGACCCGGGCGCGCGCCCTCGGGTCGCGCACGCGCAGCCCGTAGCGCCCGGTGCGCTGCACGAGCTCGACCGCGACCGCCGAGGCCGGGTCGGCGCCGTCGGGCACGAAGGTCGCGACGATGCGCGAGGCCCCCTCCGCGACGTCCTGGACGTGCGTCCCGCGCAGCGCGTCCTGGCTCCCGGCCGGGACGATCGCGTCGGCCGCGGCCGCTCGCAGGTGCACGCCCTGGCCATCCGCCCACCACTGGCCGGGCAGGCCCGCGAACGTCGTCGGGGACTCCGGGACCCAGTGCAGCGCGGTGAGCGTGAGCCAGCCGTGCGGCTCGCGCAGCGACCGCTCGCGCTCGGCGTGCCACGCGGCCCATGCGTCCGCGCCGTCCGGGGTGCCGGTCGACGTGCCCGTCGGGGCGGGCGCCGCGACGTGGCGGCCGCGCGTGGCGACGTCGGTCGGGGTGGTGGTGCTCGTCGTCATGATGCTCCTTCAGGGCTGGTCGTCGGACGGTCGGGTGCTGCGGGGTTCAGCTCGGGCGGGCCGAGCTGCTCGCCCCGGCCGCGACCGTGTCGCCCGCGGGGGCAGGAACGGTCCCGGCCTCGGGGCGTTCGAGCCCGAGGTGCTCGCGGAGCGTCGTGCCCGTGTACTCGGTGCGGAACGAGCCGCGCTCCTGGAGCAGCGGCACGACCTGGTCGAACACGTCGTCGAGCCCTGCGGGCGTCAGGTGCGGGACGAGGATGAAGCCGTCGGACGCGTCCTCCTGGACGTGCCGGTCGATGTCGTCCGCGACCTGCTGGGCCGTGCCGACGAACCCGCCGCGCCCCGACACCTCGATCACGAGGTCGCGGATGGACCAGCCGTTGGCCGTCGCCTTCTCGCGCCAGGCCTTGATGACGGGCGCGGGGTCCTTGATATGCCGGACCCGGCCGCGCGTGATGCTGAGGTGCTCGAGGTCGGGCTCGACGTCGGGCAGCGGACCCTCGGGGTCGTAGGCCGTGAGGTCGCGACCCCAGACCTGCTCGAGGAACGCGATCGCGGTCCGGCCCGGCACCTGCTGGAGGCGGATCTCCCGAGCGCGCTCGGCGGCCTCCTCGGCCGTGTCGCCCAGGACCACGACCGTGGCCGGGAGGATCTTGAGCGAGTCGCGGTCGCGGCCGTGGGCCGCGAGGCGGGACTTCACGTCGGCGTAGAACGCCTGGCCGTCCTCGAACGCCGAGTGCGCTGAGAAGACGACGTCGGCCGTCGCGGCCGCGAAGTCGCGCCCGTCGGCCGAGTCGCCCGCCTGGAACAGGACCGGGTGCCCCTGGGGGCCGCGCGGGGTCTCGAACCGGCCGGACACCTCGAAGTGCTTGCCGTGGTGCGCGAACGGGCGCACCCCACCGGGCCGCACGAGGCCGTCCTCGGTGTCCACCGCGTCGTCGTCCCACGAGTCCCAGAGCTGCCGGGCCAGGGCCACGAGCTCGCCCGCGCGCTCGTACCGCTCCTCGTAGGGCAGGAACCCGCCGCGGCGGAAGTTCGCGCCCGTGAAGGCGTCGGGGCTCGTGACGAGGTTCCAGGCCGCGCGACCGCCGGACAGGATGTCGAGGCTCGCGAACTGGCGCGCCAGCTCGTAGGGCTCGTTGAAGGTCGTGTTGACCGTGCCCGCGAGGCCCAGGCGGTCGGTGACCGCGGCGAGGGCCGCGAGCACGGGGAGCGTGTCGGGACGGCCCACGACGTCGAGGTCGTGGATCTGCCCCTTGTGCTCGCGCAGGCGCAGGCCCTCGGCGAGGAAGAAGAAGTCGAGCTTGGCCTCCTCGGCCCGGCGGGCGAGGTATTCGAACGAGCTGAAGTCGATCTGGCTGCGCGAGGCGGGGTCGCTCCACACGGTCGTGTTGTTGACGCCCGGGAAGTGGGCGCCCAGGTGGATCTGCTTGCGGGGACGACCGTCGCGCGAACGGGCCGTCGAGGCGGGGGTGGGGTTCGTCATGGTGGCGGGTCCTCAGGCGATCGCGGCGGCGTAGCGGTTGGCGGGGCGGGCGAGCCCCAGGGTGTCCCGCAGGGTCGATCCCGGGTAGGCCGAGCGGAAGACGCCGGCCTCCTGGAGCAGCGGGACGACGTCGTCGACCAGGGCGTCGAGGTCGGTGCGCAGCGACGAGGGCCGGATCGTGAACCCGTCGGCCGCACCCGCGTCGAACCACTCCTCGACGACCTCGGCGAGGTCGCGGGCCGTGCCCACGTGCGTGAGCGACCCGGTGTCCCACGTGATGCCCTCGAGCCCTTCGAGGAGGTCGAGGCGCGCCTGGGCGCTCGCACGGTCCTGGCCGATCACGGCGTAGACGTCGACGAGCACACGCAGGTCGTCGGGGTTGCGGCCCGCCTCGGCGGCCGCGGCGCGCACCTGGTCGCGCAGCGCCCGTGCCCCGTCGAGCGTGGTGGCACGCACCCGCACGACGTCGGCGCGGCGGCCTGCGAGGGCCAGCGCCTCCGCGGAGTCGCCGCGGACGACGACCGGGGGCTGGGCCTGGGGCGAGCGCGGCGTGATCGACGGACCCTTCACGGCGAACCGGACGCCGTCGTAGTCGACGTAGTGGAGCTTGTCGCGGTCGACGAAACGACCCGATGCGACGTCGCGGATCTCGGCGTCGTCCTCCCAGCTGTCCCAGAGCCGGCTCACGACCTCGATGGCCTCCTCGGCCTCGGCGACCGCGTCGGCGGTGGCCTGGGCGCCCTTGCGCCCGAACAGCGCTGCACCGGCCTCGGTCGTCGACCAGCCCACCTGCCAGGCCGCGCGGCCTGCGCTCACGTGGTCGATCGTCGCGATCGCCTTGGAGACGTGGAACGGCTCGGTGTGCGTCGTGTCGACCGTCGCGACGAGCCCGATCCCCGCCGAGCGGGGCGCGAGGCGCGAGGCCACGAGGGCCGCGTCGAGCCGCCCGCGCAGCGTGGTGTTGCGGGTCGGCTGGAGCGAGAAGGTGTCGTCGAACAGCGCGAAGTCGAGCACGCCGCGCTGGGCCGTGGCGACGAGCTCCTGGAGGCGCTGGCCGTCGAACAGGCGGGGCGACTCGGACCCCACGGCGCGCCAGGCGCCCGCTCGTGCTCCGGCGTCGGACAGGTCGACCCCGAGGTGGGCCGAGCGGCGCGGCGCCTCGTCGAGCGCGTCGAGCGCGTCGAGCGCGTCGAGCGCGTCGACCGTTCGGCCGGAAGGCCGGTCGTCCCGCTGCTCGGCGGACGAGGAGGCGGGGGCGAACAGCGGGGTCAGGTTCGAGTCAGGCATGGGTCGTTCCACTCCGGGAGGTCGGGTGCGGGGGTCGCGGGCCGCGGTCGCCGGGGTCGGCGGAAGGCCGCGGCGGGTCGCGAGCACTGCGGGTGCAGGTGGGGGTGCAGGAGGTGGACCGCCGGGCCGGAGACGGGAGGCCGAGGCAGGCCGGAGGACCGGCAGGCCGCGGCGACCCGTGTCAGGGGCAGGGCGGTTCAGGGGCGAGCCGGCTCGGCTCGGGAGGCGTCAGGAGGAGCGCAGGCTCAACAACAGACGCGGCCCGGGACGACGGGGCGCCCGGGGGAACAACACATTCGACGGGCGGGAGCCACGGCTCCCCGCGCCGACCCTGCGGACGGGAGGACGAGCGTGCTGCTGATGTCCACGGGTCCTCCTCGGGTCGGCGGTGCTTCGGTGCGGCGGACGGTGGTGTCTGCCGATGGCCCGGAATGTATGCCGGGGTTCGGGGAGTGTCAACGACTTCGGCGAACAGTCCGCATTCTGGACCGATTCAGTAGAGATTGAGACGTGAACCTGGCTGAAACGGACAGCGGAGGGCGCGCCGCCGTCGGGCGTGCGCTCGACCGGACGATTCCCGGTGCCGAGGTAGAACCGTCTGCGCGAGGTAGGACGCGGCGGGTTCTACCTCGCGCAGCAGGTTCTACCTCGCGCCGACGGTTCTACCTCGCGGGCCGGCACCCTGGCCGGTCAGCGCGGCGCCATCCGGATGCCGCCGTCGAGGCGGATCACCTCGCCGTTGAGCATGGGGTTCTCGACGATCGTGCGGACCAGGCGCGCGAACTCCTCCGGGCGCCCGAGCCGCCGCGGGTGCGGCACCTGGGCCGCGAGCGACTCCTGGGCCTCGGGCGGCAACGACGCCATCATGGGCGTGCTGAAGATGCCCGGCGCGATCGTCATGACACGGATGCGCAGGTCCGCGAGGTCACGCGCGAGCGGCAGCGTCATGGCCGCGACCCCGCCCTTCGAGGCCGCGTACGCGGCCTGGCCCACCTGACCGTCGAACGCCGCGACCGACGCGGTGTTCACGATCACCCCGCGCTCCTCGGGGGCCTCGCCGCTCGTGCGGTCGGCCGCTGCACCGTCCATTCCGTCCGCGCTGGCCGGGCTGTCCAGCGCGACCATGCGCTCGGCCGCGAGCCGCGCGACGTTGAACGTCCCGACGAGGTTCACGCTCACGACCTTCGCGAACGACGCCAGGTCGTGCACCCCGTTCCTGCCGAGCACGCGCCGCGCGAGCACGATCCCCGCGCAGCTCACCGCGACGTGCAGCCCGCCCAGGTCCGCAGCCGCGTCGAGGGCCCGGGACACGTCGTCCTCGCTCGTGACGTCGGTCGGCACGAACCGCACCGCATCGCCCAGGGAGTCCGCGAGCGCCTGGCCGGGCGAGCCCGGCAGGTCCGCGACCACGACCCGCGCCCCGGCGCCGACCAGCTCCTCGACGGTCGCCCGCCCCAGGCCCGAGGCCCCTCCGGTCACCAGCGCGACCTTGCCCGAGATCTCCACGTCCCACTCCTTCGTCGACGGTCGTCCGCCAGCGTAGCCACGTGGTCGCGGCGTCGCCCGGCGCGGGGTGCCGACAGCCCGCGCGAGGGCGCGGGAGCGGCGGGAGGATGAGACATGCTGCTCGCCGAGGTCGCCGCCACGTCCGACGCCGTCGCCGGCACCCGCTCGCGCCTCGCCAAGCGTGCGGCGATCGCCGAACTGCTGCGCCGGGCCGCCCAGGACGCTGCGGTGAGCGAGGCAACCGACGCTCCCGAGCGCACGGCCGGCGCCGGGGACGACGTCGAGATCGTCGTGTCCTACCTCGCGGGCGAGCTCCGGCAACGACGCACGGGGCTCGGCTGGGCCTCGCTGCGCTCGCTCCCCCCGCCTGCCACGACGCCGACTCTCACGGTCGCGGCGGTCGACGCAGCCTTCGAGCACATGGCCGGCCTCGCGGGACCCGGCTCGGACACGGCCAGGTCCGCGGCGGCCACGGCGTTGTTCGCTGCGGCCACCGAGCGCGAGCAGTCGTTCCTGCGCGGGCTGGTCGCGGGCGACCTGCGGCAGGGCGCGCTCGACGCGCTGGTCGTCGACGCGGTCGCCGAGGCGGCGGGCGTCCCCGTCGACGCGGTGCGGCGCGCGACCATGTTGTGCGGGGCGTCGGGCCCGGTCGCGCGGGCGGCGCTCGAGGCAGACGGCCCGACGGCGGCGCTCACCGCGCTGGCAGGGTTCGGCCTCGAGGTGGGGCGCCCCGTGCGACCGATGCTCGCGCAGTCGGCCCCCGACGTCGCGGCGGCGTTCGACAAGCTCGGTGTCTCGGCCGAGACCGACGACCGGGAGCACCAGGTGTCGGTCGACGTCAAGCTCGACGGCATCCGCATCCAGGTCCACCGCGACGGCGACCAGGTTCGGGTCTTCACGCGCTCGCTCGACGACATCACCTCGCGCGTCCCCGAGATCGTCGCGGACGCCCGTTCCCTGGCCTCGGAGCGGTTCGTGCTGGACGGCGAGGCCCTCGTCGTCGGGCCGGACGGGGTGGCCAGACCCTTCCAGGAGACGGCCGCCCGCTCGGCCACGCGCGACGCCCCCGGTGCTCCGGACGCCGAGGCCGAGGATGCCACGCTTGCCGGGGCGCTCGCGCTGCGCCCGTACTTCTTCGACGTGCTCCACGCGGACGGTCGCGACCTGATCGACACCCCGCTGCGTGAGCGGCTCGTCGTGCTGGACCGCGTCGCAGACTCCTTCAGGGTCCGGCGCCTCACGACCTCATCCGTTGGCGCGGCGACCCAGTACTTCCTCGAGACGGTGCGCGAGGGCGACGAGGGCGTCGTCGTGAAGTCGCTCGACGCTCCCTACGCGGCCGGGCGACGCGGCGCGGGATGGGTCAAGGTCAAGCCGCGGCACACGCTCGACCTCGTGGTGCTCGCGGTCGAACGTGGCTCAGGGCGCCGGACGGGCCTGCTGTCCAACATCCACCTGGGCGCGCGCGATCCCCAGACCGGCGGGTTCGTGATGCTCGGCAAGACGTTCAAGGGCATGACCGACGAGATGCTGCGCTGGCAGACCGAGCGCTTCCGCGAGCTCGAGGTCGCCGACGACGGCTGGGTCGTGACCCTGCGGCCCGAGCAGGTCGTCGAGATCGCGTTCGACGGGCTCCAACGCTCCACGCGCTACCCGGGCGGGCTCGCGCTGCGGTTCGCGCGCGTGCTGCGCTACCGCGACGACAAGACCGCGGCCGAGGCGGACACGATCGAGGCGGTCCGGTCGCTGACCTGAGCTCGCAGCGCACGGCCGCGGGGGCGAAGTCCCTGCGCCTCCTCAGAAGTCGCTCAGCGTGATGCCCAGTTCCGGCCAGCGGCTCTCTCCGTCGGGCAGCCACTCGGCGGTGTGCTCCCCGCTGTGCGCCCCCTGCTCGTCCCAGGTGAACGTGCCGTTCAGGACCTCCGTGACCACCGTCCACGGCGGATAGTCCTCGAACGCGTCCTCCACGACCCCGTCGGCCCACACGACCCTGAACCAGACCCACTGCTGCCTGGTCAGAGGACGGAACGGGGACCAGAACGTTCCGAGGGTCGTGCCCACGTGACCGGTGACCTCGCCGTCACGCCGCAGGACCAGGCAGCCCTTGTCGAAGACGTCGAGGGCCGGGTCGTGCTCCCGTCTCAGCATCGGCATGACGAGGAGTCACTCGCCCTTGCGGTACGGCACAGCGTCGGACCATCTCCACCGGGGCCGCCACGGCACCGCGACCAGGCTGGCCCACCACCGCTCCGACTCGTTCGCGAGGACCTCGCTGTCGCCGAGGTCCACCTCGTAGCGGGTCGTCGCCCACGAGGTTCCGACCCGCACCCTGCCGTCGACCGTGGCACGGACCGCGCGCTCGATCCGCTCGACCGACTCGACCGTGCGGGGAAGCGTCCACACGAAAGAGTCGCCGACGCTGAGATCGATGTCCTCGGGTGACTGCACCCAGATGACCCGGAGCGCACCGGCGCGGCGTGGTCGGAGGTCGAAGCCCTCGAGGTCTCCGTCACGGGTGCTGGAGAGATCGGCGATGCCGGTGAGCTCCGTCCGCAGTGCGCCGTGGAACGAGGCCAGCCGACGACTGACGTCGTCGTCGGTCAAGGACGAGGGAAGGGACATCGGAGCTCCGTCGTTCGTCGGGTTGGTGCGCCGAGCGTAGCGGTCCTCAGCACTCGGCCCGCAGGCCCTCCGTAGCCTGCCCGTCCGCGAGACCCGACCGACGCCCCACCCCCACCCACCCTGCCGCGGCGCGCGACGCCGTCGGGCAGCGTTTACCGGGAGAAACCGGGCGAAACATCGTCTCGGAGACCGGATGGGGGCTTGTGCCGGGCCTGCGCGGGCCGACAGGATCACCGCCATGCGCTTCGACGTCAGGGCCCACGAGCACCCCGGGACACCGGTGCGTCTCGTGGTGCGCCGCGCCGTCGACCTGCGCCTCGTCGCGGGCTGTCTCTGTCGGTAGCCCTGCCCCGGCCCGGCCGCAGCTCGCGCTGACGGCCGGTTGATCCGCGCACCTCGCACCCTCACCATCCCGCTCACGCCGTACCGCCGCCGGAATCTCGCGCCCGCAGGCGGTCTCACGCACCGAGCGCCTCCCTTCCCTCCCTGCCGCCGGCGTACCCACGACCGGTCGGCCCCCGTACCCGAAGACCTGGAGCTCCCATGCCCCGCACCCTCAGACCCCATGCCCGCCGACTGGCTCGCACCGCACTGCGGGCCGCCGTGACCATCGGCCTCACGACCGCGCTCGTGGCCTGCTCGGCCGCGAGCGCCGAGGAGGCCGTCGTCGGCGAGTCGGGCCGGACCGTCCTGCGCTACGACGGGTCGGTCGGGCAGGTGACGTTCCCCGAGCTCGCGGCGGACCTCGGCTACTACGAGAAGGTCGAGCTCGAGTGGGTCGGCGACTCGACGGGTGGCCCGCAGAGCATCCAGGCCGCCGCGACGGGTTCGACCGACTTCGGCGGTGCCTTCAACGGGGCGATCGTCAAGCTCAAGGCCTCGGGCTCCCCCATCACGTCGGTCATCTCCTACTACGGCTCGGACGAGCTGTCGTACGGCGGCTTCTACACGCTCGAAGGGAGCCCGCTGACCGAGCCCAAGGACCTGATCGGCAAGTCGATCGGCGTCAACACGCTGGGCGCGCAGAGCGAGTTCGTCATCCGCGAGTGGCTGACGAGGGGCGGGCTGACCGCGGACGAGATCGACCAGGTCGAGCTCATCGTGGTCCCGCCCGTGAACGCCGAGCAGGTGCTGCGCGAGGGTCAGGTCGACGTCGTCGCGCTGTCCCGCGTCTTCCAGGACAAGGCCCTCGAACGCGGCGGGATCACGCCGCTGTTCAGCGAGCTCTCGCTGTTCGGCGACTTCAGCTACGGCACGTACATCTTCCGCGACGAGTACATCGCGCAGAACCCCGAGGTGGTCGAGGACTTCGTGCAGGGCACCGCGCGGGCCATCCGGTGGTCGCAGGTCACCCCGGTCGAGGAGGTCCGTGCCCGGTTCACGTCCATCATCGAGGGGCGCGGGCGCGGCGAGACCACCGACCTGGTCCCCTACTGGAAGTCCGCGAGCATCACGGCCCCGGGCGGTGTGATCGTCGATGAGGAGATCTCGACGTGGATCGACTGGTTGGTCCGCGAAGGTGAGCTCGAGGAGGGCCAGTTCTCTCCCGAGGACATCTACACCAACGACGACAACCCCTACGCGAACGGGACCTACCCGCAGGACGCCGGCCCCGACGGCGAGCCCGTCGAGGTGTCACCGTGAGCGGCGCGGTGACGGCAGCGCCGGCAGCGACGGCCCTGACCGCCCGCCCCAGCGCGACGGACTCCACGACGACGACGGACTTCCCGGGCTCGACGCCCAAGCTCCGCCTCGAGCACGTGCGCAAGGAGTTCATCGTGCGCGACAGCGCCGGCGGCCGCGGGGCCCGCAAGCGCTTCACGGCCGTCGAGGACTTCACGCTCGACGTCCGGGCGGGCGAGTTCCTGACGGTCGTCGGGCCCTCGGGCTGCGGCAAGTCGACGCTCCTGGACCTGCTGGGCGGGCTCACCGAGCCGACGTCGGGCCGGATCCTGCTCGACGGCTCCCCCGTGACGGGTCCCGGCCTGGACCGCGGCGTGGTCTTCCAGCAGTACGCGCTGCTGCCCTGGCGCTCGGCCCGCGCGAACGTCGAGTTCGGGCTCGAGGCCAAGGGCGTCGGGCGGGCCGCCCGAGCCCGGGTCGCCGACGAGTACCTCGACCTCGTGGGCCTCACGGCCTTCGCGGACCGGTACCCGCACGAGCTCTCGGGCGGCATGAAGCAGCGCGTCGCGATCGCGCGCAGCCTCGCGTTCGACCCTGAGGTTCTCCTGATGGACGAGCCCTTCGCGGCCCTCGACGCGCAGACGCGCGAGTCGCTCCAGGACGAGCTGCTGCGCATCTGGCGCACCACGGGCAAGACGATCGTCTTCATCACGCACGGCATCGAGGAGTCGGTGTACCTCGGCCAACGGGTCGCGGTCATGACGCCTCGCCCGGGGCGCCTGCAGACCGTGATCGACGTGGACCTCGCGGGAGCAGGCGACGCCGGCCCGTCCGGGGACGACAGCCGGACGGACCGCGGTCCGGCGGACCGCTCCGCCGACGACACCGGAGGGGACGTCCGTTCCTCGGCCCTGTTCGGCCGGTACCGGCACGAGGTGTGGAGCGCGCTCCACGGCTCGCCCACCCCGGCGCAGGCCGCCGGAGCAGGAACCCACGAGGAGGACGCTCATGTCTAGCACCGCGACCACACCGGCCCGCGTGGCCCCGGTGCCCCCGGCCGAGGACACCGTCGCGTTCGCGGACCCGCCCACGCTGGGACGCCGTCAGGCACTCACGGCCGACGAGGACCCGACGCCCTCGCTCGCGGCCCGCCTGCGCGGCGTCGGCACCCGTGTCCTGCGGGCTTCGGCCGCGATCGTGCTCTTCCTCGTGATCTGGGAGATCGCGCCGCGCGTCGGGCTCGTCGACCGCGTCTTTCTCCCGCCCCTCAGCGCGGTGCTCGAGTCCTTCGGGGAGCTGCTCGTGAGCGGCGAGCTCGGCAAGCACGTCGGGACGAGCCTGACGCGGGCCGGCACGGGCTTCGCGATCGCGGTGCTCCTCGCGATCCCGCTCGGGATCGCGATCGGCTG
>NZ_JBHXBO010000056.1:0-21132 GCF_042726775.1 Oerskovia sp. NPDC060287 | reverse complement strand
GGGCCTTCGTCGAGCGGTCAGCGCGGATCAGACGTCCGTGCTGTCACCGATCCGGTGCACGAGGATCGAGTTCGTCGTGCCGGGCTGGCCCACCGGGGCGCCCGAGACGACGACCACGAGGTCACCGACCTCGGCGAGGCCGTTGGCCTGGAGGGTCGTGTCGACCTGACCGACCATCGCGTCGGTGTTCGCGACCTCGGGCACCTGGTACGACTGGGTGCCCCACGTGAGCGACAGGACGTTGCGCACGTGCTCGCGCGGCGTGAACGCGAGCAGCGGGATCGACGAGCGCAGACGCGACATGCGTCGCGCCGAGTCGCCCGACTGCGTGAAGGTCGCGAGGTACTTCGCACCCAGGACCTCACCGATCTCGGCTGCGGCACGCGTGATGGCGCCACCACGCGTGTGCGGGGTCGAGCCGAGCGGTGCCATGCGCTCACGGCCCGCTTCCTCGGTCGCCTCGATGATGCGGGCCATGGTCTGGACCGTCAGGATCGGGAAGTCGCCCACGCTCGTCTCGCCCGAGAGCATGACGGCGTCGGCCCCGTCGAGGACCGCGTTCGCGCAGTCCGACGCCTCGGCGCGCGTGGGGCGCGGCGAGTTCGTCATGGACTCGAGCACCTGCGTCGCGACGATGACCGGCTTGGCGTTGCGACGAGCGAGCTCGACGATGCGCTTCTGCACGAGCGGGACCTGCTCGAGCGGGAGCTCGACCGCGAGGTCACCACGGGCGACCATGACGCCGTCGAACGCGTCGATGATCTCCGCGAGGTTCTCGACGGCCTGCGGCTTCTCGATCTTGGCGATGACGGGGACCGAGCGGCCCTCCTCGTCCATGATCGACTTCACGTCGTCGAAGTCGGCCGCGGAACGGACGAACGACAGCGCGATGATGTCCGCACCGAGGCGAAGTGCCCAGCGCAGGTCGTCGCGGTCCTTCTCGGACAGCGCCGGCACGGAGACCGCGACACCCGGCAGGTTCAGACCCTTGTTGTTGGAGACCGGTCCGGCCACCTCGACACGGGTGACGACCCGGGGGCCCTCGACCGCGGTGACGCGGACGAGCACCTTGCCGTCGTCGATCAGGATCGGGTCGCCGACGCGCGCGTCCCCGGGAAGACCCTTGTGGGTCGTGGAGACGAGCTCCTTGGTGCCCACGACGTCCTCGGTCGTGATGGTGAAGATGTCGCCCTCGTTGAGCCAGTGCTTCTCGTCGCCGCCGAAGCGACCCAGGCGGATCTTGGGCCCCTGGAGGTCGACGAGCACGGCCACGGAACGGCCCGACGCCGCTGCGGCCTCGCGCACGCCGTGGTAGACGGCCTCGTGCTCCTCGGCACTGCCGTGGCTGCGGTTGATCCGCGCCACGTCCATCCCGGCGTCGACGAGCGCCCGGAGCTGTTCCTTCGACTCGGTCGCGGGTCCGATGGTGCAAACGATCTTTGCTCTGCGCATTTCTCCAGCCTCGTTGTTCCTTCGTGTCCGGCGGAACCGGACCGCCTCGGGCCCCTGCCTGGGCCCCGTCTCCACCCCGGACGTCCTCACGGACGCCGGGGCGCGTCTCACACTCTTGTCATGCTCTCAGCGACACGGTCGAAGCGCGCACCGGGGCGGGGAGCTCGGTGCGCCCCTGCAGGTACGCGTCGGCCGACGCTGCTGCGGCCCGGCCCTCGGCGATGGCCCACACGATGAGCGACTGCCCGCGCCCCGCGTCCCCGGCGACGAACACGCCGGGGACGGTGGTCGCGAAGTCGTCGCCGCGCGCGACCAGGCCGCGCGCCGTGAGGCCGATCTCCGACTGCTCCGAGAGCGTCTGCGTCTCCGGTCCCGTGAAGCCCATGGCCACGAGCACGAGATCGGCAGGGATCTCCTTCTCGGTGCCGGCCTTCGGGACGCGCCGTCCGTCCGGGAGGTACTCGGTCTCGGCGACGCGCAGGGCACGCACCCGGCCGTCCTCGCCCGCGAGGAAGTCGACGGTCGAGGCCAGGTAGGCCCGCTCGCCACCCTCCTCGTGCGAGGAGGAGACCTCGAAGAGGATCGGGTCGGTCGGCCAGGGCTGCGTGGCCGAGCGCTCGAGCGGCGGCTTCTTGCCGATGGCGAGCGTCGTGACGCTCGCCGCCCCCTGCCGGAGCGAGGTGCCCAGGCAGTCGGAGCCGGTGTCGCCGCCACCGATGACGATCACGTTCTTGCCCGTCGCGAGGATCTGGTCCTCGACCACGCCGCCCGCGACCACCGTGTTGGCCTGGTGCAGGAACTCCATGGCGAAGTGCACGCCGGGGAGGTCGTTGCCCGGGACCTGGAGGGCGCGCGGGACCGTGGCACCGGTCGCGAGGACCACGGCGTCGAAGCGGCGCCGCAGCTCGTCCCAGGTGATGTCCACACCGATCTCGACGCCCGGACGGAAACGAGTGCCCTCGGCCTCCATCTGCGCCAGGCGGCGGTCGATGTGCAGCTTCTCGAGCTTGAAGTCCGGGATGCCGAACCGCAGCAGGCCGCCGATCGCGGCGTCACGCTCGTAGACGACGACCGTGTGACCGGCGCGCGTCAGCTGCTGGGCCGCGGCCAGGCCGGCGGGCCCCGAACCGACGACCGCGACCGTCGAGCCCGTCAGACGCTGCGGCACCTGCGGCGTGACCAGCCCGCGGGCGAACGCCTCGTCGATGATCGAGACCTCGACGTTCTTGATGGTCACGGCCGGCTGGTTGATGCCGAGCACGCAGCTCGACTCGCACGGTGCCGGGCACACACGTCCCGTGAACTCCGGGAAGTTGTTGGTCTCGTGCAGCCGCTCGCTCGCCTCGGCCCACTGGTCGCGCCAGACCAGGTCGTTCCACTCGGGGATCAGGTTCCCGAGGGGGCAGCCCTGGTGGCAGAACGGGATGCCGCAGTCCATGCAGCGGCCCGCCTGCTCCTTGAGGAACGGCTGCCCCTCGACCAGGTGCTCGTGCACGTCGCGCCAGTCGCGCAGACGCACCTCGACCGGACGGTTGGGCGGGAGCTCGCGCTCCCGCACCTTCAGGAATCCACGGGGATCAGCCACGAGCCACCTCCAAGATCTGGTCCCACACGCCCGGGGCGGCGGGGTCGAGCCCGTCGAGCTCGGCCTGCGCGAGCGCCTTGCGCACACGGGCGAACTCGGCAGGCAGGATGCGCGTGAAGCGAGCACGCGCAGCGTCGAAGTCCTCGAGCAGCTCGGCCGCGACGGTCGAGCCCGTCTCCTCCAGGTGCGTACGGACCAGACCTTCGACGAGAGCCGCGTCGACGTCGTCGAGCGGGTCGAGCAGGAGCTCGCCCGTCGCGACCGCAGCGGTGTTCATGGCCGCGGGCCGCAGGTCCAGCACGTAGGCCGTCCCTCCGGACATGCCCGCGCCGAGGTTGCGGCCGGTCGGGCCGAGGATCAGCACCGAACCGCCGGTCATGTACTCGAGCCCGTGGTCGCCCACTCCCTCGACGACCAAGGTCGCCCCGGAGTTGCGGACCGCGAAGCGCTCGCCCACGAGCCCGCGCAGGAGGATCTGCCCGGACGTCGCGCCGTAGCCGATCACGTTGCCTGCCACGACGTTGCTCGACCCCGTGAGGACTGCCGAGCGGTCCGGACGGACGATGATGCGTCCGCCCGAGAGGCCCTTGCCCACGTAGTCGTTCGCGTCGCCGAAGAGGCGCAGCGTGATGCCGCGGGGCAGGAACGCCCCCATCGACTGGCCTGCGGACCCCGTGAGGGAGACGTCGATCGTGTCGTCGGCCAGCCCCTCGCCGCGGTACCGCTTGGTCACCTCGTGACCGAGCATGGTCCCCACGGTGCGGTTGACGTTGCGGATCGGCAGCGCGATCCGGACAGGCTCGCGGTTCTCCAGGGCGTCGGCGGCCAGCGCGATGAGCTGGTTGTCGAGCGCCTTGTCGAGACCGTGGTCCTGGGTGGTCGTGTTGCGCAGCGACGAGCCCTCGAGCGGCTGGGGCTTCTCGAGCACGGGCGCGAGGTCGAGCCCCTGGGCCTTCCAGTGCTCGATCGCCTGCCGGGTGTCGAGCGCCTCGACGTGGCCCACGGCCTCCTCGATCGACCGGAACCCCAGGCGCGCCAGGTGCTCGCGCACCTCCTCGGCGATGAACTCGAAGAAGTTCACGACGAACTCGGGCTTGCCCGTGAAGCGGGCACGCAGCTCGGGGTTCTGGGTCGCGACACCCACCGGACAGGTGTCCAGGTGGCACACGCGCATCATGACGCAGCCCGAGACGACCATGGGTGCGGTCGCGAAGCCGAACTCCTCGGCGCCGAGCAGCGCGCCGACGACGACGTCGCGGCCCGTCTTCATCTGCCCGTCGACCTGCACCACGATGCGGTCGCGCAGGTTGTTCAGCACGAGCGTCTGCTGGGTCTCGGCCAGGCCGAGCTCCCACGGGGTGCCCGCGTGCTTGAGCGAGGTCAACGGGCTCGCGCCCGTGCCGCCGTCGTGCCCCGAGATGAGGACGACGTCCGCGTGCGCCTTGGACACGCCGGTCGCCACGGTGCCCACGCCGAACTCGCTCACGAGCTTGACGTGCACGCGCGCCGACGGGTTCGCGTTCTTGGCGTCGTGGATGAGCTGCGCCAGGTCCTCGATCGAGTAGATGTCGTGGTGCGGAGGCGGCGAGATGAGACCGACGCCCGGCGTCGAGTGCCGTGTCTTGGCGATCCACGGGTAGACCTTGTGGCCGGGGAGCTGACCGCCCTCGCCGGGCTTGGCACCCTGGGCGAGCTTGATCTGGATGTCGTCCGCCGCGGTCAGGTACTCCGAGGTGACACCGAACCGGCCCGAGGCGATCTGCTTGACCTTCGAGCGACGCTCCGGGTCGTACAGACGCTCCGGCTCCTCGCCCCCCTCGCCCGTGTTCGAGCGACCGCCGAGACGGTTCATGGCGATGGCCAGTGTCTCGTGCGTCTCGGCCGAGATCGAGCCGTACGACATGGCTCCCGTGTTGAAGCGCTTGACGATCTCGCTGACCGGCTCGACCTCGTCGATCGAGATGGCCGGACGCTGACCGTCCTTGAACTCCAGGAGGCCACGGAGGGTCATGAGTCGCGTCGACTGGTCGTCGACGCGCTGCGTGTACTGACGGAAGATGTCGTACCGGCGCTCACGCGTCGCGTGCTGCAGACGGAAGACCGTCTCCGGGTCGAACAGGTGCTCCTCGCCGTCGCGACGCCACTGGTACTCGCCGCCCGTGGTGAGACGGACGTGCGCCTGGTGGTTGCCCGAGGCCGGGTAGGCCTCGGCGTGACGGGCCGCGACCTCGGCCGCGAGCACGTCGAGGCCGATGCCCCCGAGCCGGCTCGTGGTGCCCGCGAAGTAGTCCGCGACGAGCTCGTGCGACAGACCGAGCGCCTCGAAGACCTGTGCCCCGCGGTACGAGGAGATGGTCGAGATGCCCATCTTGCTCATGACCTTCAGGACGCCCTTGCCGAGCGCCTTGATGAGGTTCTTGACCGCCTTCTCCGGCTCGACCGTGACGAACCCGGACCGGGCGAGGTCCTCGACGGACTCCATCGCGAGGTACGGGTTGACCGCCGCGGCGCCGTAGCCGATGAGGAGCGCCACGTGGTGCACCTCCCGGACGTCCCCGGCCTCCACGACGAGCGAGACCTGGGTGCGGGTGTGCCGGCGCAGCAGGTGGTGGTGCACCGCGCTCGACAGGAGCAGCGACGGGATGGGCGCGAGCTCCTGGTTGGAGTCGCGGTCGGAGAGAACGATGAAGCTCGCACCGTCGGCGACGTGCTCGTCGACCTCGGCGAAGATCTCCTCGAGCCGCGCGTGCAGGGCTTCTCCCCCGCCGCTGACGGGGTAGAGCCCCTTGACCGTGACGGACCGGAAGATCCCCTCGAGGCTCGGGTCGCGGTCGACGCGCAGGATCTTCGCGAGCTCGTCGTTGTCCAGCACCGGGAAGGGCAGGATCAGCTTGCGCGCGTGCAGCGGGCTGTCGTCGAGCAGGTTCGGCTCGGGACCGATCGCCCCGCCGATCGAGGTGACCAGCTCCTCACGGATCGCGTCGAGCGGCGGGTTGGTCACCTGCGCGAACATCTGCGTGAAGTAGTCGAACAGGAGGCGAGGACGGCTGGACAGCACCGCGATGGGCGTGTCCGTCCCCATCGCGCCGAGCGGCTCGGCGCCCGTGCTGGCCATGGGCGTGAGCAGGATCCGCAGCTCCTCCTCGGTGTACCCGAAGGCGCGCTGACGACGCTGGACCGAGGCAGGGCTGTGCGCCACGTGCTCGCGCTCGGGCAGGTTCTCGAGGTAGACCGAGTTCTCGGCGACCCACTGCGCGTAGGGGCGCTGGGCGGCAAGCTGACCCTTGACCTCCTCGTCCTCGATGATCCGGCCCTGGCCGGTGTCGACGAGGAACATGCGTCCCGGCTCGAGGCGCCCCTTGCGGACGATCGTCGCCGGGTCGAGGTCCAGGACCCCGGCCTCGGAGGCCAGGACGACGAGGCCGTCCTCGGTCACCCAGTAGCGCCCCGGGCGCAGCCCGTTGCGGTCCAGCACGGCACCGATGAGGGTGCCGTCGGTGAAGTTGAGGCAGGCGGGCCCGTCCCACGGCTCCATGAGCGTGGAGTGGTACTCGTAGAACGCCCGGCGGTCCGGGTCCATCTCGGCGTGGTTCTCCCAGGCCTCGGGCGCCATCATGAGGACGGCGTGGGGCAGGGAACGGCCCGAGAGGTGCAGGAGCTCGAGCACCTCGTCGAAGCTCGCCGAGTCGCTCGATCCCTCCGAGCACACGGGCAGCAGCGGGGCGAGGTCGCCCAGCTTGTCGCTCGCGAGCATGCCCTGGCGCGCGGCCATCCAGTTGCGGTTGCCGCGCACCGTGTTGATCTCGCCGTTGTGCGCGATCATGCGGAACGGCTGCGCGAGCGGCCAGGACGGGAACGTGTTGGTCGAGAAGCGCGAGTGGACGAGGGCGAGCTCGCTCGCATAGCGCGGGTCCGAGAGGTCCGGGAAGAACGGCTCGAGCTGCGCGACGGTCAGCATGCCCTTGTAGGTGAGCGTGCGGGACGACAGCGAGGCGAAGAACAGCCCGAGCTCGTGCTCGGCGCGCTTGCGCAGGCGATACGTGCGTCGGTCCAGGTCGAGCCCGGACAGCTCCCGCGTCAGGTCCGCCACGACGAGCTGGCGGAACGTGGGCATGGATGCCCGCGCGCTCGGCCCGACGAGGTCGGCGGTGACGGGGACGTCGCGCCAGGCGAGGACGACGAGTCGTTCCTCGGCCGCGATGGCCTCGACCTGTCGCACGACCTCGGCGGCGGCCTCCGCGTCCTGCGGGAGGAAGGCCATGCCGATCGCGTAGTGCCCGGCCGGCGGGAGGTCCACGTCAACCACGTCCCGCACGAAGGCGTCGGGGATCTGGGTCAGGATGCCTGCCCCGTCTCCGCTGTTCTCCTCGGCGCCGACGGCGCCGCGGTGGTCCAGGTTGAGCAGGGCCGTGAGCCCCGCGTCAACGATGTCGCGTCCGGGTGTGCCGCGGAGCGTCGCCACGAAGGCGACGCCGCACGCGTCGTGCTCGGCCACAGGGTCATACAGGCCCTGTGCCGAAGGCGCAGCAGCCCGGTGCAGCGGCGTGGTCATCAACACCGTCCTCACAGGCGCCCGGCCATGGGCCGGGCTTTGATCCAACTTGGGGGATTGTGGGACTTCATCGGCCCAACGGACATGACTGAACCAGCTGGACGGTTGTCCAGCGGGTTCGCCTATGAAAAGACGGGTGCCTCAGTGACCTGGGTCGGGTCGGCCAGCACCTGCCTGCTCGGGCTCCGCAGCATCGAGCGATACTGTCTCTTCGCGCCCTGGGTGTCGGCGCCCGATAACGATAAACGCTATCAACGCACCGACTCCGACCAGGATGGAGGTCCAGACGTTCAGTCGGAGGCCGAGCACCAGCTCGGCCGTGTCGATGCGAAGCATCTCGATCCACACGCGGCCAAGCGTGTAGAAGAGAACGTACAGCCAGAATACCCGACCATGACCCAACCTGAAGCGACGGTCGAGGTAGATGAGCAGGAACGCCGCAGCGACGTTCCACAAGAGCTCGTAGAGGAACGTCGGGTGGAACAGCGTCCCGGACTCGTAGCCCGCCGGGAGGTACTGGTCGGAGATCTGCAGACCCCACGGGAGCGTGGTCGGGCCGCCGAACAGCTCCTGGTTGAACCAGTTGCCGAGCCGGCCGATCGCCTGCGCGAGCAGCAGCCCCGGTGCGAGCGCGTCGGCGAAGGCTGCAAAGCTGACCTTCTGCCGGCGACAGCCGATGTAGGCACCGACCGCGCCGAGCGCGATGGCCCCCCAGATCCCGAGGCCGCCGTCCCAGATCCGCAACGCCTTGAGCGGGTCCCCGTCCGGTCCCCAGTACGGGTCCGGCGTCGAGATGACGTGGTAGAGACGCCCACCGACGATGCCGAAGGGCACGGCCCAGAAGGCGATCTCCAGCACGTCCTCGGGGTCGCCGCCGCGCTCTGCCCACCGCTTGCGGGTGAGCCAGACCGCGACCGCGATGCCGGCGAGGATCGCGAGCGCGTAGGCGCGCAACGGGAAGGGGCCCAGGTACCAGGTGTGCTGGGACGGGCTGGGGATCGAGGCCACCAGCGGCCCGACGGCGGACACGAGCCCGGTCATGACGTCACCTTCCGCGTGGTCTCGTCGCTCGACCGAGCAGAACGGACACCGTGCGCGAGGTCGCGCGCGACCGCGCGCACCTGCTCGAGCCGCTCGTCCCAGGGCTCCTCGCCCAGGAGCGGGCGGACGAACGCGGAACCGACGATCACGCCGTCGGCGTACCGGCCGACCTGTGCGGCCTGGGCACCGGTCGAGACGCCGAGGCCGACGCACACGTGCTCGCCGCCTGCTGCGCGCGTCGCCGCGACCAGCTCCTCGGCCTTGCTGCCCACCTCGGACCGGACTCCCGTCACGCCCATGGTCGAGGCAGCGTAGACGAACCCGCGCGAGGCCGCGGCCGTGAGGCGCAGACGCTCGGGGGTCGAGCTCGGAGCGACGAGGAAGACCTTGTCGAGGCCGTGGGCGTCGGCAGCGGCGATCCACTCCCCCGCCTCGTCCGGGATCAGGTCGGCCGTGATGAGCCCTGCTCCGCCGGCGGCCGCCAGGTCGCGCGCGAAGGCCTCCACGCCGTAGCGCAGCACGGGGTTCCAGTAGGTCATGACCAGGACGGGCACGCCCAGCGCCGCCACGGCCTGGACGGCCGTGAAGACGTCGCGGACGCGGGTCCCGGCGGAGAGGGAGTGCTCGACCGCCTGCTGGATGACGGGCCCGTCCATGACGGGGTCCGTGTACGGCAGGCCGAGCTCGATGATGTCGACGCCGGACTCGACGAGCGCCTTCGCCACCTCGACCGTCCCCTCGACGCTCGGGTAGCCCACGGGCAGGTAGCCGATGAGGGCAGCCCGCCCCTGGGCGGACACCTCCTCGATCCGCGCCGCGGTGCGGTAGGGCGCCTGGACGCCTCCGGCTGTCGCGCTCACAAGCTGCTCCCTTCGCCGTCGACCACGGTGTCCGCGTCGATCAGGTCGAACCACCGCGCCGCGGTGGCGACGTCCTTGTCCCCGCGACCCGAGAGGTTCACGAGGATCACGGTGTCCTCCTTGCCCGCGGCCTGAGCCTCCCGGCCGATCCGCAGCGCGCCGGCGAGGGCGTGCGCCGACTCGATCGCCGGGATGATCCCCTCGGTGCGGCACAGGAGCCGGAACGCCTCCATGGCCTCGACGTCCGAGACGGGCTCGTAGGTCGCACGGCCGAGGTCGTGCAGCCACGAGTGGGCGGGGCCCACGCTCGGGTAGTCCAGGCCTGCCGAGATCGAGTGGCTGGGCAGGGTCTGCCCGTCCTCGTCCTGCAGAAGGTAGGACCGGGCTCCGTGGAGCACCCCCGGGGCACCTCCGCTGAATCGGGCCGCGTGCTTGCCGGTCGAGACGCCCTCTCCGCCGGCCTCGAAGCCGTAGAGCGCCACGTCCTTGTCGTCCAGGAACGCGTTGAACAGGCCCATGGCGTTCGACCCGCCGCCCACGCACGCCGCGAGCGCGTCGGGCAGGCGTCCGATCCGGTCGAGGATCTGTGCGCGCGCCTCCTCGCCGATGATCCTGTGGAAGTCGCGGACCATCTCCGGGAACGGGTGGGGGCCCGTCACGGTGCCCAGCAGGTAGTGCGTCGAGTCGACGTTGGCGACCCAGTCGCGCAGCGCCTCGTTGATCGCGTCCTTGAGCGTGCGCGAGCCGATGGTCACCGGGACCACGGTCGCGCCGAGGAGCCGCATGCGCGCGACGTTGAGCGCCTGGCGCTCGGTGTCCTCCTCGCCCATGTAGACGACGCACTCGAGGTCCATGAGGGCTGCGGCCGTGGCCGTGGCGACCCCGTGCTGCCCGGCGCCCGTCTCGGCGATCACGCGCTTCTTGCCCATGCGCTTGACGAGCAGGGCCTGACCGAGCACGTTGTTGATCTTGTGCGAGCCGGTGTGGTTGAGGTCCTCACGCTTGAGGAACACCCTCGCTCCCCCGGCGTGCTCCGCGAACCGGGGCACCTCCGTCAGCGGGTTGGGGCGACCGGTGTACTCGCGGTGGAGACGGGCGAGCTCGTCCTGGAACGTCGGGTCGACGACCGCCTTGCGGTACTCGGCCTCGAGCTCGTCGAGCGCGGCGATCAGCGCTTCCGGGACGAACCGTCCGCCGAAGTCCCCGAAGTACGGGCCCTGCTGGTTCTGCAGGGAAGGTGTTGCGTCGGGCACGCGGCCTGACCTCCTCGGTGCGGGATCTACGTTGTCTGGGGTGGGATCAGGGCCGGACGGACCACAGGGACGGGTGCGAGCCGGCCGCCACGAGGTCGGCGACCGAGGCGCGCGGTGCGTCGTCCGTGACCAGGGCCTCGCCGACGAGGACGGCGTGCGCCCCCGACCGTGCGTAGTCCATCACGTCGTGCGGGCCGCGGACACCGGACTCGGCGATCCGGACCAGCTCGTCCGGGATGGCCGGAGCCAGTCGCGCGAACGTGGTCCGGTCGACCTCGAGCGTCTTGAGGTTGCGCGCGTTGACCCCGATCACGCGGGCACCGGCGTCGATCGCGCGCGTGACCTCGTCGAGGGTGTGCACCTCGACGAGAGCCGTCATGCCGAGCGAGTGGACCCGTTCGACGAGCGACGTCAGCACCGTCTGCTCGAGGGCTGCGACGATCAGCAGGACCAGGTCCGCACCGTGGGCGCGAGCCTCCCAGACCTGG
Source organism: Oerskovia sp. NPDC060287 (assembly GCF_042726775.1). Taxonomy (NCBI): domain Bacteria; kingdom Bacillati; phylum Actinomycetota; class Actinomycetes; order Micrococcales; family Cellulomonadaceae; genus Oerskovia; species Oerskovia sp. NPDC060287. The sequence continues at coordinate 9,901 of NZ_JBHXBO010000056.1, read as the reverse complement.
TACGGCGTGACCACGAAGTCCTTGCGCAGGACCGGGATGTCCACCTTGGCCCGGACCGCGTCGAGGTCTGCGAGGCTGCCGTTGAAGCGACGCTGCTCGGTCAGCACCGAGATGACGGCCGCGCCGCCCTTCTCGTACTCCGAGGCGAGCGAGGCCGGGTCCGCGATGGCCGCCAGGTTCCCCTTGCTCGGGCTCGACCGCTTGACCTCGGCGATGACAGCGACAGCGTCCTCGGCCTTGAGGCGGCTGACGCAGTCGAGGGCGCCGGGCGCGCGGGCGGCGCGCTCCTTCAGCTCGTCCAGGGTGGTCTTCGCCTGGCGCTCCGCAAGATCCTCGCGGACCCCCGCGACGATGTCCTCCAGAACCGTCATGTGATATCTCCCCGTGCTCGTCGTCGACTCCGTGCCAGCTCAGGTGCGCGGGTCCGGCCGCCGCGACCGTGACGAGTCGCCTGCAGCATCTCTCCGCGAACCATTGACAGGGAGATACCTGCCATCGTAGGGCCGCCCGAGAGTGACCAGGGACACGTGTCATCCCGCGAGATGCTCGCCGAGGGCCCCGTGGCGGGTCAGGATGGCCCGAGCAACGGCACGAGCGCGGGGATGTTCCGCGCGACGCCGAAGGCCATCAGGACCACCAGCGCGACCACGCCCGTCCAGGCGGGAACCGCTCGGGCCCGTGTCCCGAGCCACGCTCGCCGGACCCACAGCGCCCAGGCGACGACGAGGAACGGCACGACGACCACCCACAGGGGGTTCATGGCCCAGGCCCCGGCCAGGTCGCCCGTCGCGAGGTCGTGCGTCGCTCGCAGCCCGCCGCACGCCGGGCAGGCCCACCCCGTGAGCGCGAGCAGCGGGCACAGCGGGTAGCCGCCCTCGTGCGGGTCGACGAGCGCGAGCACGAGGGTCGCCCCCGCCACACCTGCCCCGAGGACGAGCGGTGCTGCGGCGCCGCGCCACCGGCTGGCGGGCACGCCCGACGCCCCCGCGGGGACCTCGCTCACGGGGGCGTCGGATGCACGCGGCTCAGCCGTAGTACCCCTCCTGGAACCCTGCCTGGAACTCGGGCGAGGCGACGATCGCGATCAGGAAGATCACGCCGATGACCGAGAGCGCGATCCCGACCCAGCCGAGGATCACGCCGGCGAGCGCGAGACCACCGTTGTTGGCCTCCCCTGCCGCCACGGCCCGCTTGGCCTTGCTCCCGACGATGATCGCCGGGATCCCCGTGAAGAAGCCGCAGGACAGGACGATCGACGCGATGCCGAGCACGAACGCCCAGATCCCCAGGTCGTTGCGGGGGAAGTAGCCGTACGCACCTCCGGGTACCGGTGTCGCGCCGTAGGGCGTCGCGCCGTACGGCGCCTGCCCGGGTGCGCCGTACGGCTGCTGCGCGGCGCCGTAGGGCGGCTGCTGCGCGGGGGCGCCGTACTGCGGGTACCCACCGTCCGGGGTCCCGGGCGCGGGGGCGCCGTAGGGAGACGGGCTCTGCTGCGGGTAGCCCGGGTACGCGGGAGGTACCGGGCCCTGCTGCCCGGTTCCCTCCGGCTCCTCGCCGGCGGGACGGTACGGGTCCGTCGGAGGGGTGGGGGGATAGCTCATGGGACGCTCTGCTCTCTGCTGGGAAGGCCGGGTCGTGCCCGGGTCGACCGGTGGTACAGCACGCGCCCCGCACCCCTGGGGTGCGCGGCGCGTGGCGACGGTCCGGGCTCTCGCCCGGGAGACGTCAGCTCTGGGCGACCTTCGGCTGCCCGTAGCCCATGTTGCGCAGGACCAGGCCGCCGACGAGCGCGAGCGCGACGATGCCCATGCCGACCCAGAACATCCACACGGTCGCGATCGCGACGGCGACTCCCGCGACGACCGCACCGACGATGATGCCGATCATGGTGAACCACGCCGCCACGGTGTGACCGTGGTTCGTGGGGGGTGCCGACGGCGGCAGGTAGGAGATCTCGGTGGTCTGCGGCGTCTTCTCGGCCATGGGGGGTGTGCCTTTCGTCAAGATGTGCGTCCAGCCTATCGGACGTCGGTCGGTCTGTTCGTGCGGACGGGAGGTGATGCTCAGCGGTCTGTGGGGTCCTCGCCGCGGGTCAACGAGTCCCACGTCTCCTGCTCGTCGGGCTCGTCGGCCGGTCCTGCCTCGGGGGGCTGGGCCGCCCTGCCCGGGGCGCCCGACGGCGCAGGACTCCCTGGAGCGTCGATCCCGGCCTCCGCGGTGGACGCCTCGCGCCGGGCGACGGGTGTCCCGGCCGCGGGCCGGACGATCTCGTGACGTGCGGACACACGCCCCCACGAGGGCGAGGAGACCGCGGCCCACACGGCCGCGACGACCACGAGGACCCCGACCGCCGTCGCCACCGCAGGCCAGGGCGTGAGCGTCACGGCGCTCGTCATCTCGGTGACCCCGGTCGCCTCGGCGACGGCCGACGTCGCCGCCGGCACCGGGTCGCGCAGGATCGCGGCGGCCGACGCGCTCACGACGACGCCGCTCGCCGCGGCCACGACCAGGACGACCCATCGCCCGATGCGGCCCACGAGCCCCAGCGCGAGGGCTGCGGCCACGACGACCAGGGCTCCCGCGCCCACCCCGGGAGCCGCCGTGGTGCCCGTGACGTGCACCTGGACGTCGGCGTCGAGGGCCGTCGCCCCCGAGGTGCGCAGCCACGTCGGGGCAGCCGCCGCGAGCGCACCGGCGCCCAGCACGAGCAGCAGCAGGATCGCGCTGCGGCGAGCGAGGCGCCACGAGCGGGGCGTTCGAGCCACGGCCGCAGGCGTGCCGTCAGCAGAGCCGGTCGCTCCAGGCCCGCTCACGCGAGGCTCCGCAGCCGAGCGGCCAGCTGGACGGCTCGGACCGCCGCGGCGGCCTTGTTGCGCGACTCCTCGTACTCGAGCGCGGGCACCGAGTCGGCCACGATCCCACCCCCGGCCTGGACGCTCGCCCGTCCGTCGCGGATCAGGGCGGTGCGGATCGCGATCGCCATGTCCATGTTGCCGTCGAAGTCGAAGTAGCCGACCGTCCCGCCGTAGATCCCGCGCGAGGCGGGCTCGAGCTCGTCGATCAGGGCGATGGCCCGGGGCTTGGGCGCGCCCGAGAGCGTGCCCGCGGGGAACGTCGCGCGCAGCACGTCGAGCGCCCTGGCTCCCTGGCGCAGCGTCCCGACCACGGTCGAGCACAGGTGCATGATGTGGCTGAAGCGCTTGGTCACCATGAACTCGACGACCTCGACCGAGGCCGGCTCGCAGACCTTCACCAGGTCGTTGCGCGAGAGGTCGACGAGCATGAGGTGCTCGGCACGCTCCTTGGGGTCCGCGAGGAGCTCCTCACCCAGCGCGACGTCCTGCTCGGGCGTCGCACCGCGCGGGCGCGACCCGGCGATCGGGAACGTGACCACGTGCCCGTCGTCGACCTTGACGAGCGTCTCGGGGCTCGACCCGACCACCGCGAAGTCCGAGCCGTCGGCGTCCGTGAGCTGGAAGTAGTACATGTACGGGCTCGGGTTGATGGTCCGCAGGGCCCGGTAGACGTCGAGCGGCGAGGCCGGGCAGTCCAGGTCGAGCCGCTGCGAGATCACGATCTGGAAGACCTCGCCGTCGCGGATCGCGTCCTTGCCCGCGAGCACAGCGGTCTCGAACTCCTCGCGCGTCGAGCGGAACTCGAGCTCCGGCTCGGCGACGTCCGCGACGACCGCGGCCGACGACCCTCCCCCGGTCCCCGCCACGAGCTCGCGCTGCATGCGGTCGAGCCGCGACACGGCGTCGGCGTAGGCCTCGTCGACCCGTTCGTCGGTGTCGTCGAAGTTGATCGCGTTGGCCACGAGCCACACGCTGCCCTCGCGGTGGTCGACGACCGCGAGGTCGGTCGCGAGGCACAGCGTGACCTCGGGCACGCCCAGCTCGTCGGGCGCGTTCCCGGGCAGCGTCGGCTCCCAGTGGCGCACCACGTCCCATCCCAGCGCACCGGCCAGACCGCCGGTCAGGGGCGGCAGCCCGTCGATCGCCGGGGTGCGCAGCGCGTCGAGCGTCCGCTCGAGCACGTCGACCACGTCGCCCGTGGTCGGGACCCCAGCGGGAACATCCCCCGTCCAGACGGCCTGGCCGTCGCGCGCGGTGAGCGTCGCGCGCGACGCGACCCCCACGAACGAGTAGCGGGCCCAGCTGCCGTCGACCTCGGCCGACTCCAGCACGAACGTGCCGGGCCGCCCCTGCGCGAGGGTGCGGTACAGACCCACGGGCGTGACGTCGTCGGCCAGGAGACGACGCACCACGGGAACCACGCGGCGCGAGGTCGCGAGCACGCGGAAGCCCTCGACCGCAGGCCAGGTCTCGCCCCAGGGCAGGCCTGCCGCGGGGACCACGGGGGCGGTCGGGTCGATCGGGGGCGTCGAGCCGGTCACAGCGTCTTCTCCTCGGAGGTCTCGTTCTCGGGGCGGTGGCCCACCGCTGCGCCCAGGTCGCCGCCGGCCTCGAAGCACGTGCGGGCTCCCGTGTGGCAGGCCGCACCCACCTGGTCGGCGCGGACCAGCAGCGCGTCGCCGTCGCAGTCGATCGCGACGGACTTGACCCACTGCGCGTGGCCGGACGTGTCGCCCTTGCGCCAGTACTCCTGGCGCGAGCGCGACCAGAAGGTCACGCGGCCCGTCGTCAGCGTCCGGCGCAGCGCCTCGTCGTCCATCCAGCCGAGCATGAGCACCTCGCCCGTGTCGTGCTGCTGGATGATCGCGGCGACCAGCCCGTCGGCGTCGCGCTTGAGGCGGGCCGCGAGCGTCGCGGGCAGCGTGTCGGCGACGTCGTGGGGCTCCTCGGCGGCGAGGGGCTGGTCTGCGGGGGCGGGCTGGGCGGTGTTCTGGGGCACCCGAGAATCCTGCCAGATCCCCAGGGCGCCCGGGTCCCCGTCCCGCTCAGCGGTCCGGGAGACCGGGGAGGCCGACCGGCCGCCGGGTCCGCCCGCGTCGGGGGCCCGCTCGCCCCGCTGCTCGCTCATCGGGTCTGCGCGACCCAGGACGCGTGCATCGACGCGTAGACGCCGCCCGCGGCCGCGAGCTCGGCGTGCGGCCCGACCTCGACCACGTGGCCCGCGTCGACGACCACGACGAGGTCCGCGGCCTCCGCGGTCGAGAGACGGTGAGCGATCGTGATGGTGCTGCGCCCTGCCGTCAGCGAGTCGAGAGCACGCGCGATGCGCACCTCGGTCGCGGGGTCGACCGCGGACGTCGCCTCGTCGAGGACCAGCAGGTCGGCCTCGGCGAGGTACGCGCGCGCGATCGCGACGAGCTGACGCTCGCCCGCCGACAGGGCCTCGCCCCGCTGCCCGACGGCGGAGCCCAGCCCGTCGGGCAGGTCCGCGACCCAGTCGGTCAGGCCGAGCTCGGCGACCGCGGCGTCGATGCGGTCCGCGAGCCGGGCTGCGGTCTGCCCCGGGGTCTCGCCTGCGATGCCCGACGTGCCCGCAGCGCCGTTCGCGGTGTCCCGCACGCCGTAGGCGATGTTCTCGGCGAGCGTCCCGTCGAACAGGAACCCTTCCTGCGGGACGAGGACCACGCGCTCGCGCAGGCTCGCGGCCGACAGGTCGCGCAGGTCGACGCCGTCGAGGCGGACCTCACCGGACGTGGGGTCCATGAGCCGCGTGACGAGCTTGGCGATCGTCGTCTTGCCCGAGCCCGTCGCGCCCACGACCGCGACCGAGGTGCGCGCCGGGAAGTCGAGGTCCACGCCGTGCAGCACCTCGGGACCGTCGGGGTAGGCGAACCGGACGTCCTCGAGCCGCACGTGCGCGGGGCCACGGGCCGAGCGCACGCCCTGGGCGCCCTTGTCGACCACCTGGACGGGCGTCTCGACCACGGCCAGCACGCGCCGCCAGCCCGCGACGGCGTTCTGCAGCTCGTTGAGGATCTCGGTCGCCATCTGCACCGGGCCCGTGAAGAGCTGGACCAGGAAGAGGAACGCGAGCAGCTGCCCCGCGGTGATGGACCCGTCGATGCCCAGCAGCGTGCCGACGACGACCACGACGGCCAGCACGAGGTTCGCGACGAGCACGCCGCTCGAGAAGACCGACGAGACGAGCACCTGCGCACGGACCATGCCCTTGCGCGTGCTCTCGACCGCGGCGTCGACACGGCGCGCGGTGCGCTCGCCGACGCCGTAGGCGCGGATCGTCTCGGCGCCCACGACCGACTCGGAGATCGCCCCGAGCATCGCGCCCACTCGCTCGCGCAGCGCGGTGTACGCGCCGTTGACCCGCCCCTGCGCGGGGCGCAGGATCAGGAACAGCGGGACGAAGCACGCCCACACGAGCAGCGTGAGCTGCCACGAGTAGAACGCCATGAGGAGCGTCGCCGCGCCGATCTGCAGGACCGAGACGAGCAGCATGATGCCGCCCCACTGGACGAACAGGGAGATGGTGTCGACGTCGCTCGTGACGCGCGAGACCAGCGCCCCGCGCCGCTCGGTGCTCTGGGTGAGGACCGAGAGGTCGTGCACGTGCCGGAAGGCCCGCACGCGCAGGCTCGCGAGCCCCGCCTCGGTCGAGCGGAAGAGGCGGACGTTGACGAGGGCCGAGCACAGGCCCGCGACCACCAGGACGACCGCTGCGGCGCCGACCAGCAGCGCCACCCGGCTCGTGTCGGGGCCGCCCGGGGCCATGATGCCGCTGTCGACCGTCTGCTGGACGGTGATGGGGACGACGATCCGCCCGAGGGCCGCGACCACGGCCAGGAGCAGCGTGCCCCAGATGCCCACGAGGATCTCGGGTGACATCTGGACGCCCTTGCGCAGGGTCGCGAAGACGCCCAGCGTGCTCGCCGAGGCGATCCGCGCGCCGGTCGCGTCCTCGACGACGACCTCGGGCTCGGCCGTGGCCCTCGCCCGGCGGCGGCGTCCGCGGGCCGACGTGGGTGCGGTGGTGGTGCTCACTCGGTCACGGTCCCTTCCTCGGCGTGGCGCACGATCTCGTCGGTCTCTTCCTGCTCGCGGCGCTCGACGTCCTCGCGCTCGGACTGCAGGGGGTCGGCAGGTCTGCGCCCGTCGTCGGGCGACTCCCCGGAACCGTCGAGCTCGTCCGCCTCGGCGCGGCGCTCGGCCTCTCGCTGGTAGGCCGTGGCGAGCTCGCGGTAGCCGGGGTCGCGCGCGAGCAGCTCGGTGTGCGTCCCGACGTCGACCACCCGCCCCGACTCGACGTGGACGACCTGGTCCGCGAGCGCGACGCTCGACATGCGGTAGGCGACCATGACGACCGTGGGGTGGTCCGCCGTCGGGCCTGCGCCCTCAGGCGCGGTTCCCTCCCCGCGCAGGCCAGCGAGGATCTGCTGCTCCACGCGGGGGTCGACGGCGGAGGTCGCGTCGTCGAGCACCAGCAGGCGCGGAGAGCGCACCAGGGCGCGCGCGATCGCGAGCCGCTGCCGCTGACCGCCCGACAGGTTGGAGCCGCGCTCCCCCAGGGGCGAGTCGAGACCACCCGGCAGGCGGGAGACCACGTCGTCGACCTTGGCCAGGCGCAGCGCGTCCCACACCTGCTCGTCGGTGGGGCCCTCGCCCTGGTCCGCGAGCGTCACGTTGGAACGGACCGTGTCCTCGAAGATGAACGTCGACTGCGCGACGAGCGCGACCTGGCTCGTCAGGTCGGCCGCGAGCGCCTCGCGCACGTCCACACCGTCGACGAGCACCCGGCCGCGCGTGGGGTCGGACAGGCGCGCCAGGAGCGAGACGAGCGTGGTCTTGCCCGCGCCCGTGGGACCGACGACGGCCACCGTACGGCCGGGGGCCAGGTTGAGCTCGATGTCGTCGAGCAGCGTGATGTCACGACCGCCCGCCCGGACGTCGACGCCCACGCCCTCGAACCGCACGGACGCACCGCCGGTGGTGGCGGGAAGCCGCTGCTCTCCCGCGACCGGGATGCCCGGTGCGTCGAGCACGCTCGCGATGCGCTCGTAGCCGACGAGCGCGCGCGGCAGCTCGCCCAGGACCCAGCCGAACGCGCGGACCGGGACGGCCATGATCGTCAGCAGGTAGGCGGCCGTCACGACCTCTCCCGTGTCGACCGCACCGGCAGCGACCCGCGCGGCTCCCACGCCCAGCACCAGGAGCGTGCCGAGCGAGGGCAGGAGCTCGATGACCGGGTCGAAGAACGCCCGCACCACGCCCACGCGGACGTTGGCCGCCCGCAGCTCGTCGGTCCGCGCGGCGAAGCGCCGCTCCTCGCGGGCCTCGGTGCCGAGCGACTTGACCAGCAGCGCGGCCTCGAAGCTCTCGTGCGCGACGTCGGAGACCTCGGCCCGCAGCTGCTGCGCGTGCGTGATCGCGGGCGACATGTACTTCTGGAACACGACGTTGACCACGATCGCGACCGGGATCACGACGAGCGCGGCGCACGCCAGCCAGACGTCGATGCGGAAGAGCATGACCGCCGAGACACCGATCATCACGACCACGCCCAGCGCGAAGGGCAGGGGGTTGAAGACGCCCGTGGCGGCCTCGACGTCGGAGTTCGCGTTCGAGAGCAGCTGGCCGGCGGGGTGCGCCCGGTGCCACGACATGGGCAGCCGCAGGTACTGGTGCGTGACCGCGGTGCGGTGCCCCGCCTGGATGTTCGCGTAGCCGTAGCCCGCGAAGATGCGCCGGCCGGCGACCGTGAGGGCGAGCGTGAGGGCGATCGCGACCAGGACGAGGCCCGCGACCCACAGGTTGCCGCGTGCGTCCGCGTCGCCCGCGAGCGCCGGGACGACGACCTCGTCCGTCACGCGGCCGACCGCGAGGCTGATGAGGACCGTGGTCGCGCCGAACAGCGCGGAGGCCGTGATCGCCAGGACGTAGACGCGCCACTGCGACCGCATGCCGCGACCCATGAGCTGGAGCGACCTGCGGGTCCGTGAGCCGGTCAGGGCGTGCCGTTCGCGCGCCCCCCGTGCTGCGGGCGCCGTGCGGCCGGGCCGGGAGACCCCGTCCACGAAGGTGGGCTGGTGCGGGCTGGTGCCGTCCGGACCGTCGGACGCTGCGCCGGTGGGCGCGTCCTGGGTCCGAGGCGTGGTGTTCGTGGGGGTGCTCCGTCGCGCGGACACGGACGATCCTCGTCTTTCGTGGGGGGTTGGCACGATCTTCTCACACGGGACACTCCGTCCCGCGTGCGAGCATGGCCTGATGCAGCCCACCGCCTGGCACGCCCACGAGCGCGCCTCCCTCGTCCACGCACTCACCCAGGCCGGCCCCGACGCCCCGACCCTGTGCGACGGGTGGCAGACCCGCCACCTCGCGGCGCACATGATCCTGCGGGAGCACCAGCCCTGGACCCAGGCCGGGGCCAACGGGGGCCCGCTGCACGACTGGTCGGACGCCAGGCTCCAGGACCTCGCCGCGACCGCGCTCGCACCGGGCGGGTACGCTGCGCTGCTCGCGCGCATCGAGCAGGCGCCCGCCTCGTGGAGCCCGTGGTCGTGGGCAGGGAACCTGGTGAACCTCGTCGAGTACTTCGTGCACACCGAGGACGTGCGTCGTGGCACCTGGGTCGCGGGTCCCGGCGGGTCGGGCGGCGCCGGGGAGAGGTCGCGCGACCTCTCGCCCGGGCTCCAGGACGCCCTGTGGTCACAGCTGCGGCGTGGTGCGCGCCTGTTCTACCGCCGGTCCCCCGTGGGGGTCGTGCTCGTGGTGCCCGGCGGTCCGCGCCTCGCGGTCAAGGCCCCGCCGACGCGGCCGACCGACGACGGGCGGCTGCCCGGCACCGTCGTCGTCACGGGCGAGGTCGGCGAGCTCGTGCTCCACGCGTTCGGACGAGGCCGCCATGCGGGTCTGACTCTCCAGGGCGACGCTGCCGACCGCGCGGCGCTCGACGCCGTGGTGCCGGGTCCGCGCTCGGGCGGGTGACGGCGTCGGGCACGCTGCCCGCTCGGTCCGTCGGGTGCACGTGACAAGCG
>NZ_JBHXBO010000055.1:0-21187 GCF_042726775.1 Oerskovia sp. NPDC060287 | reverse complement strand
GGCGTGGGCCTAGCTTGGGGGGGGCGCCCGACCGGGGGTCTAGCCCGGACGCCCAGCGCATGTCCGGCGAGAGGTCAGCCCGTGTTCTGCAGGCCGGCCGCGACGCCGTTGACCGTGAGCAGCAGCAGGTGCTGCAGACCGTCCTTGTACTGGCCCTCGGCGCCCGAGCGCAGGCCGCGCAGCGCACGCAGCTGGAGCAGCGACAGCGCGTCGACGTACGGGCTGCGGAGCTGGACCGCGCGGCCCAGGACACGGCGACCGGCCAACGGCCACTCGCTCCCCGAGATCTTCAGGACCCACTCGCGCGTCAGGCGCAGCTCCTCGAGGATCTTCGCGGCCAGGTCGTCACGGTCGCCGAGCGCGAGGTAGCGCTCCGCGATCCGCTCGTCGGCCTTGGCGAGCGACATCTCGACGTTGTCGATGAGCGTCGCGAACAGCGGCCAGTCGCGGTGCGCCTCGCGCAGCCGCTCGAGGTCGCCGAACTCGCGGAGCGAGGTGCCCAGGCCGTACCAGCCGGCCAGGTTGATGCGGGCCTGCGACCACGAGAAGACCCACGGGATGGCGCGCAGGTCCTCGAGCGACTCGACCGACAGGCCGCGGCGGGCCGGGCGCGAGCCGATCGGCAGCAGGCCGACCTCCTCGAGCGGGGTGACCTCGGAGAACCACTGCGGGAACCCCTCGCTGCGGACGAGCGCGTGGAAGTGCTCGCGCGACGACGAGTCGAGCGCGGCGGCGACGTCGGCGAAGCGCGCGGTGGCCTCGGCGTTGCGGCGCTCGACCGACGGAGCGGAGGCGAGCAGCGTCGCGGCCGCCACCTGCTCGATGTGCCGGGCGGCGATGGTCGCGTCGCCGTAGCGGGCCGTGATGACCTCGCCCTGCTCGGTCAGCTTGAACCGGCCGTCGACCGAGCCCGGGGGCTGGGCCAGGACCGCGCGGTTCGCGGGGCCGCCGCCGCGCCCGAGCGCGCCACCACGGCCGTGGAACAGCGTCAGGTTGATCTCGTGGCGCTGCGCCCACTCGGCGATGCGGCTCTGCGCGGAGTGCAGCGCGAGCGTGGCCGAGACCGGGCCGACGTCCTTCGAGGAGTCCGAGTAGCCGAGCATGACCTCGACCTTGCGGCCGTTCTCCGCGAGCCGGCGCTGGACCTGGGGCAGCTCGAGCGAGGCCTCGAGGATCTCGACGCTCGCCTCGAGGTCGGCGAAGGTCTCGAACAGCGGGATCGCGTCGATCACGGGCGCGTCGTCGGCGCCCTCGAACGCGTGCTCGGCGAGCTGGTAGACCGCGGCCAGGTGCTCGGGCTTCTGCGTGAACGAGACGATGTAGCGGCGCGCGGCACGGATGCCGTAGCGCTGCTGGATCGAGCCGATCGCGCGGTAGGTGTCGAGGACCTCGCGCGTGCGGTCGGACAGCTGGCCGTGCACGCCGTGCTCCGCGATCTCCGCGAGGGCGGCCTCGTGGACCTGCGAGTGCTGACGGACCTCGAGCTCGGCCAGGTGGAACCCGAAGGTCTGGACCTGCCACACGAGCTGCTGCAGGTCGCCGTAGGCAGCGCGGGGCGCACCTGCCGCGATGAGCGAGTCCTGGACGACCTTGAAGTCCGCCTCGAGCTGCTCGGGCGTCTGGTACGCGAGGTCCGCGTCGCGCAGGCGCGTCGCCGCGACGCGGCGGGCCACGACGAGCATGACCGCGCGGTGCGGCTCGGACGGCGACTCGGACGCCGCCTCGGCCGTGATGGCCTCGGAGAGCTGACGCTGCTTCTGCCACAGCGAGCGCAGGCCGTCGGACGCGGGCGTGCCCTGCTCGTCGAGCGTGAGCGTGCGCCCGATCCGCTGGGCCGCCTGCTCGAGGGCCCGGAGCGCATGGTCGGCCGCGATGGCCGCAGCCTGGCGCGTGGTCTCGGCGGTCACGTTCGGGTTGCCGTCGCGGTCGCCACCGATCCAGGTGCCCAGGCGCACGAACGGTGCGGCGAGCGGGCGGTCGTGGCCCGCCTTGTCGGCCAGGAGCCAGTCGTCGAGGCGGCGGTAGACGGTGGGGAACACCGAGAAGAGGGTCGCGTCGAACACGCTCATCGCGGTGCGGACCTCGTCGAGCGGGGTCGGCTTCGCGGCGCGGATCGGGGACGTGCGCCACAGGCCGTCGATCTCGGCGAGGAGCTTGCGCTCGTTCTCGGCGAGCGACGCGCCGCCGGCCGGCAGGCCGTCGCGCTCGGTCAGCAGCGCGGACAGGCGCCGGATCGAGGCGGACACGGCCCGACGGCGGGCCTCGGTCGGGTGGGCCGTCAGGACCGGGCGGAACTCGAGCCGCTGGAGCCGGGCGAGCGCCTCGGCGTGACCGACCTCGTCCGCGAGCTGCGTGAAGGCCTCGGGCAGCGTGTCGTCGACCACGGACGGGGCCAGCTCGGCCTCGCGGTCGTGCAGGACGCGCACCCGGTGGTGCTCCTCGGCGAGGTTCGCCAGGTGGAAGTAGACCGTGAACGCGCGGGCGACCTGCTCGGCGCGCTCGTGGCTGAAGCTCTCGACGAGGCGTTCGGCCTCCTCGAGCGCGGCGTCGGCGTGCTCGCCGTACGCGCGGATCGAGAGCTCGCGCAGGTGCTCGACGTCGTCGAGCAGCGCGGGGTCCCCCGTCTCCGTCAGGACCGTGCCGAGCAGTCGGCCGAGGAGGCGGACGTCGTCACGCAGCGGCGCCGGGACCTCGTGCCGGGCGCCCGTGCGGCCGTTGCCGTCGGTGGATTCGGGGGGAAGGTTGTCGCTCACAGGTCGGAAGCCTAAGTGCTCCGGGTCCCGGCGCGTCCATGCGTCTGCCTGGTGGTCGGTCCGGGTCGGCCCGCGAGGGGCTCCCGGACCGCGAGAGCGCGCCCCGGGGAGCAGTCGGTTCCCCGGGCAGCACGACGCCCGGGCGAGGAGACCCCGCCCGGGCGCGTGACGTCGTCGGGCCGGGGCGCGACCACCCTGCCGCCGCGCCCCTCCCGTGCCGTGTCAGTCCGTGTACGCGCCCTGCCACACCGTGTCGAACGGCGCGTGGGAGCTCACGCGCGCCTCGATCGCCTCGGTGACCAGCTGCTTCGCGACGCCCACGGCGCGCTCGACGTCGTTGCCCTTGGCGAGCTCCGCGGTGATCGCCGCGGCGAACGTGCAGCCCGCCCCGCTCACGCGCTCCTCGCCCACCTTGGGCACGGAGAAGACCGTGATCTCCTGGCCGTCGAACAGGACGTCGACCGCGTCCGGGCCCGGCAGCTCGACGCCGCCCTTGACGACCACGAAATCCGGGCCCAGCGCGTGGATGCGCTCGGCGGCCTCGACCAGGTCGTCGACCGACTCGATCGTGTCCATGCCCGACAGGATCTTGGCCTCGAACACGTTGGGGGTGATGACCGTCGCGAACGGCAGGATCTTCTCGCGCAGCGCGGTGTCGGTGTCGAGGGCCGCGCCCGGCTCCTGGCCCTTGCAGATCAGGACCGGGTCGAGGACCACGTGGTGCCAGCGCTGGCTCGCGAGCGACTCGGCCACGACGTCGATCGTCGCGGGCGTGCCGAGCATGCCGATCTTCACGACGTCGAGGTCGTACGTGCTGGTCGCGGCCTCGAACTGGTCCGCGATGACCTGCGGCTCGACCGGGACGAACCGGTGGCCCCAGTCGTTCTGGGGATCGAACGACACGATGCACGTCAGGGTCCCGACGCCGTAGACGCCCAGCTCCTGGAACGTCTTGAGGTCGGCCTGGATACCGGCTCCCCCGGTGGCTTCCGATCCGGCGATGACGTACGCGAGGTTGACCATGGTGCTGCCTGTGTCCTTCGAGGAAGAGTGGTGGGACCGGGGCCGAGCCCCCGGGAAAGCCTACGCCGCGCGGCTCACCGACCCGGGCGGACCAGCTCCGCCTCGTACGCGAGGATCACGAGCTGGACGCGGTTCGTGAGCCCCACCTTGGTCAGGAGCGAGCGCACGTGGCTCTTGACGGTCGCCTCCGAGAGGAAGAGCTCGTCCCCGATCTCCTTGTTGGACAGGCCGCGCGCGACGGCCAGCAGGACCTCGCGCTCGCGCGGGGTCGCTAGCTCGAGCCCCGACCCGACGCCGGGGGCGCTCGCGACGCCCGAGCCCGCGTGCCAGTCGGAGAGCTCGACGTACCGCTCGATGATCCTGCGCGTGACACCGGGGTCGAGCAGGCTGTCGCCCGCCCGCACGCGGTGGACCGCGCTCACGAGCGACTCGGGGTCGGCGTCCTTGAGCAGGAACCCCGCAGCCCCGGCCCGCAGCGCGCCGTAGACGTACTCGTCGTCGTCGAACGTCGTCAGGACGAGCGTGCGCACGCCCGCGAGCGCCGGGTCGGCGGAGATCTGGGCCGCCGCGTCGATCCCGTTGAGGTGGGGCATGCGCACGTCCATGAGGACGACGTCGGGCAGCAGGGCGCGGGCCATGCGGACGCCCTGGACGCCGTCGGCGGCCTCGCCCACGACCGTGATGTCGGGCTCGTTGTCGAGGATCATGCGCAGGCCCAGGCGGATGGTCGCCTGGTCGTCGACCACGACGACGCGCACGGGCTCGGTGAACGGCCGGCTCTCCGCGACGACGTGCAGGGTGGCGGGGGCCGGTGGGCGCCGGTCCTCCGGGCGGGGGAACGGGACGGGACTGTGGCTCATGGGGTCTCCCGGGGCAGGACGGCCTGGACGCGCCAGCCGCCGCTCTGGTCGGGTCCTGCGGACAGCGTGCCGCCGCAGGACAGGGCTCGTTCGCGCATGTTCAGCAGGCCGTTGCCGCCGTGCAGGTCGGGGTTGTCGGGCAGGGGTGGCCCGGGGTCGCGGACCGCGACGCGCACGTACCCGGGCGTCGCGACGATCTCGAGGCGCAGGCGCGGGGCGAGCGAGTGCAGCAGCACGTTCGTCAGGCCCTCCTGGGCGATGCGCACGACGGCGAGGCTCACCTCGGGCCGCAGGTCGCCCAGGTCGTCGGGCAGGTCGAGCTCGACCTCCCGGCCGGCCTCGGTCAGGCGGGCGGCCGCGGCCCGGACGTCGTCGAGCGCGGGGGCGGGGGCGAGCTCGAGCGCCTCCCCGGTCTCGCGGCGCAGCACGTGCACGACCGACCGCATCGAGGTCAGCGCCTTCTTGCCCTCCTCGGCGATCCAGGTGACCGCCTCGGCCGGTGCCTGGGGCTGGTTGGGCGCGACGCGGTCCGCGGCCTGCGCCCGGACGACGATCGCGGACATGTGGTGCGCGACGACGTCGTGCAGCTCGCGGGCGATGCGCGTGCGCTCGGCGTGCACCGCCTGCTGGGCCAGAGCACCCTGCAGGGCCGTGAGCTCCTCGTTGCGCTCGCGCAGGGCCTCCCCCGTCACGGCGATGCGCCGGACCATCCACCCGAACGCCACGGCCGCGAGCGCCAGGGCGACCGTGGTGAGGATGGCCGAGGGGGACGAGCCGGACCCGACCTCACCGATGTACAGGTGCGATCCCATGAGGTACAGCCCGCCCAACATGTGCACAGACCACCCGCAGATGCCCGCCGCGAGGGCCGCGACGACAGGCGGCACGGCCCCCTCGCGGGTCGCGACGAAGGCCGCGACGAACAGCGGGAGGAGAAGGAAGTAGCTCTGTATGAGGCCGGGGTCGACGACCGGCAGGAAGAAGACGGTCACCCAGAAGATCGCGCCGGGCGCGACCCGCCTCAGGGAGAGCGTCAGGACGAGCCAGATCCCGTTCCACCAGTACGGCTGGATGTTCCACGGCGTCCAGTAGTCGCCCCGGTACATGAACCAGACTCCGCCGAACCAGGCCAGCCCGACCGCGAGCGCGACGAAGAGGTCCTGGGCCCGCTCGGGCGCACGGCGGGTGGGCTGCACGCTCCCACCGTAGCGAGGACCGCCCCGGGGCGAGTCCGCCCTGGGGCTGGTGTCCGACGACGTCGCGTCCGCCCCGGGGACGAACGCACCCGGGTGCGACGCGCCCTGCGGACAGGGCGAGGACGGCCCCGGGGGGCGATGCCCCGGACAGGGCCGCGCGGCGAGGGTCGAGACATGACCTTCGACGTCCCTCCTCCGCCCCCTGTCGGTTCCCTGCCGGTCGGCCCGGCCGCTGCTGCACCGTCGGGTGCAGCTCCCACGAGCGCTGTGCCGTCACCCCCTCCGCCGACGAGCCCCGTGCCCCCACCCCCGCCGCCGAGCTTCGACTCGCTCGTGCCTGGCCCGGGCGCCGCGGGCCCACGACCTGCGCGACGGGGCAGGCCGCGAGCCCGGTCCGGTCGGGCGTGGCCGTCCGGTCGCTCGTCCGCGGGCTCGGCTCGTCGACCCCGGAGCCCCGCGGACCGCGTCTACGCCGCGGTCGTCGTCGCCGCGCTCGTCGCGTGCGGGGTCTCGGCGTACCGGCTGCTGGCCCCCGACACCCCGTCGTCCGGGGCCGTCTCCGGGGCCGGCCGTGGCGCGGGAGCGGCCCCGGACGCGACCGGCTCGGCGGCCGAGGCACCCGCGACCGGGCTCGACCCCGAGCTGGTCCGCCGGTTCGAGCAGGCGCAGGCGCTCGCGGCCGAGGACGGGATCGAGCTGACGCTCGTCTCGGGGTGGCGGTCGGCCGATGAGCAGGCCCAGGTGGTCGAGGACGTGGTCCGCAAGCGCGGCTCGCTCGAGGAGGCCAAGAGGTGGGTCCTGCCGCCCGAGGCCTCGGCGCACGTGGCGGGCACGGCGATCGACGTCGGGGCGACCGAGGGCGCGCTCTGGCTCGGCGAGCACGGCGCGGAGCTGGGCCTGTGCCGGACCTACGCGAACGAGATGTGGCACTTCGAGGCCGTCATCGAACCCGGCGGGACGTGCCCCGAGATGCACGAGGACTCGCGCGTGGGGTGGGAGTGAGGTCGGGGCGACCCCTTGGAGCGGTCCGGCTAGGGCGTCCCGGTCCGCGGTCCCGGCACGGGGCCGTCAGCTGAGGGGTGGGCCGTCGGGGTCGGGGGCTCCTCCGACGGGTCGGGAGCAGCCAGCATCTCGGGAGCGCTGCGCACCAGGAGCCACACGGGCAGGATCGCGATGCACAGCAGCGGCAGGACGCCCACGTCGCCCACGACCGCGACCGCGACGAACAGCGCGACCCATCCGTCGCGTCCCACGGCCAGCACGACCCCGAGCACCCCGCTCGCGATCGACAGTCCGAGCGGGATCCCCGGCAGCGCGGCGTTGACCGTGACGCCGGCCGCGACCCCGATGAACACCGCGGGGAAGATCCGCCCTCCCCGGAAGCCTGCGGCCGCGGCGACCACGAGCGCGACGAGCTTGATCGCGAAGATGAGCACGAGGTTCCACGTCGAGAAGTCGGCACGCTGCTGGACGAGCTCGAACGACTGCTCCGACCCCTTGAACAGCGTGAGCGGCCCGCCGATCGCGCCCAGGACGCCCAGCACCACGCCGCCGAGCGTCACGTAGAGCACGGGGTTGCGCATCGAGTGGAAGAAGCGGTGCACGTGCGGGAACGCGAGGACCCCGAGCAGCGCCAGGCCCGCCGCGGCGGTCGCGATCAGGAGGGAGGTCCCCACGTCGCCGATGTCCGGGATGCCGAGGTCGGGCAGGTCCATCGCGGCGAACGGGCGGCCGATCGCGTCCATGGTGATGGCGCCCGCACCGGCCGAGACGAGCGGCAGGAACAACCGGTCGAACAGCGGGCCCCCGCTGCGGAAGCCCGCGACGACCCCCGTGAACACGAGCGCGGCCGCGACCGGGGTGCCGAACAGCGCGCCGATCGTCGCGGACGCCGCGAGCATCACGACGAGGTCCGTGGGGACCTTGGGCCACAGCCGCGCGACGACGGCCACGAGCAGCGCGGTGTTGATCGCGATGATCGGGTTCTCCGGGCCCAGGCTCACGCCGCCGGCCAGCCCCAGGACCGTGACGATCACGAGGCTCGGCAGGACGTGCAGCGGCAGCGGGGGCGCGATGAGCTCGGTCGTCGCCGAGTCCCGGCCTCCGTGCCCCGGCACGAGCCACACGACCAGGCCCACGAGCAGCCCCGCGCCGGTCAGCATCGCGAAGATCCACCAGCGCGCGTCGGGGTCCACGCCCAGCGCGCCCGGCAGGTCCGTCCACAGGACGTCCTCGACCGCTGCGGACGCCTGGTCGAGCGCCCACAGCACGACCGCCGCGACGATCCCGATCAGCAGTGCCGGGAGCGAGAGCTCGAGCAGCGTGCGCAGCGCGGGGGCGTCCGGCGGGCTGGGGGCGGGCGCCGGTGGAGGCGTGGCTGACGCGTCGTCGTGCCGGTCGGGCATGCGCCCAGCGTGGCACGCAGGGCGCGAGCGCGCCCGGGGAGGGCCCGCGGCCCGGGAGGAGGATCGGGAGACCCGACGACGGCGCATCAGCCCCCGGGCTGAACCCGCCCCGCGCGGACCGCACCCACGGGCCGAGGTGCGAGCCGCCGTCGGGCCGATGTCCCTCCCCCCTCCCCCTTGGGAGGGTCGAGACGTGACCCTCCGCAACGACGCGCGCACAGCGCAGAGCCGCCGACCCGCGTGGGCCGCGCCGTGGCCCGACGCAACCACGCGAGCGGCCGCGCCCGCCTCCCCGTCGACCGGCCAGCGCCGCGCACGCCTCGTGACCTACGGGCTCGTCCTCGCTCTCCTGCTCACCGCCGCCGTCGAGGCCGAGCTGTGGCCGTTCACGGCGTACCGGCTCTTCAGCGAGGTGCGCACGGGCACGACGGTGAGCCTCGACCTCGTGGCCGCGACCGCCGAGGGGGACGTGGTCGTGCGGCCGGCCGACCGCGACGCCCCCCTCGCCACCACGACCCGCCAGTACCAGGACCTTGCGGGCGCCGCGCCCGACCGGCGTCAGGAGATGGTGACGGCCTGGCTGGGGCTGGCCGGGATCGACCCCCGGACCGTGCGCTCGGTGCGGCTCGAGCGCACCGTGCGGACCCTGCCCGCGGGGGCCGACCAGTGGGTCGAGCGGTCCCGCGAGACGGTCCTGGACGTCACACCGTGAGCGGCGCCGCCGGGTCGTCGTTGCGCCGGACCGCGCTCGCCGTCGACCGGGCGCTGCTCGCCCCCGGCCCGGCGCACCGGATGCTCGAGGTCCGCACGCTGCTCGCGCTCGTGATCGGTCTGCGTCTGGCCACGCGTGACTGGACCGCGATCGCCCGCCGCCCCGCGGCGCTCACCGACCACGGCAACGTCATGGGCTGGCTGGCCCTGACCCCGCCCGCGTGGCTGCTCGTCGCAGTCCAGGTCGCGGGGCTCACGGGCGTCGCGCTCGTCGTCGCGCACCGCAGGGGGCGTGCCGGGTTCGTGCTCGCGTGGTGCGCGTACACCGCGCTCACCGCCCTGTGGGGCAGCTCGGGCAAGGTGCTGCACAACGACGTCCTGGCCGTCACTGTCGCGGTCGCGCTGCTGCTCGCCACCGAGCCACCACGCCCCGCGCACACCACGCTGCGTGGCTCGGCCTGGGGATGGCCGCCGCGGGCCGCCCTCGCGACCCTCGCCACGGTGTACTTCCTGACCGGCGCGCAGAAGCTGCGGCACAGCGGCCCCGAGTGGGTCCTCAGCGACAACATGTCCTGGGTGCTGCGCCAGGGAGCGGGCGGGTCCCCGTTCGGCGCCCGGTGGGTCCAGACCGTCGCGGACCAGCCCGTGCTCACGCAGGCCCTCGCGGGCGGGGCGCTCGCGCTCGAGCTCACGGCTCCCCTGTGGCTCGCGATCCGGGTCACGCGGATCCCGTTCGTGCTCGCGGCCGCCGCGATGCACGGCAGCATCTGGGTGTTCCTCGGGCTGGACTACTCGGCGTGGGTCCTGACGGCGGCCGCGGTCGCGGTTCCCCTCGCGCTGCGGCCCGACCAGCGGCTGCTCGGTGCTGTGCTCGGCCCTGGCAGGGGCACGGGTCGGCGCCCCGGGACGGGGGCCGAGGGCGCCGAGGCCCCCGGGGCGCCCGACGACGAAGAGCGGCGGACGGGGGTCACGGTGGGTCCGTGACCGCCGTCCGCCGCTCCTCGTGCTGCGTCCGGTGGTGCTCGTCTGCCGGTGGGTCGCTCAGCTCGTGCGACGCAGCCGGGCGCCGAGCGCGTAGGCCCCGACGACCGTCGCGGCGGCGACCAGGACGACGTCCTTGAGCACGTACTGGCCCAGGAGCGTCATGCCCGAGCCGAACAGCTCGTCGAAGAACAGGACCGTCGGGGCGAGGATGCCCACGAACGCGCCGGCCAGGACCACGAGGCCCGCGCGCAGCAGGTACCCCGTGACGAGCGTGATCCCGATGAAGCACTCGACGACCGCCGTGCCGACCACGGCGACCGAGCCGTGGACCAGCCCGAGGGTCAGGGTGTCGATCGTGCGTTCGGCGACGACCTCGGCCGGGCTGGCCCCGGGGAAGAACTTCAGGATCCCGAACCCGAGGAAGACCAGCCCGAGCGAGACGCGCAGCGCCGGGACGGACCAGCGGGTCAGGAGGCGAGCGAGGGCGTCGACGGCGTCGCTCAGGTGGGTGGAGACGGAGCCTCGGCGGGAGATCGCCGGGCCGTCGACGGAGAGGGTGGACATGGACGTGCCTTTCTGGATGTGGTGGGTTGTCGGCGCCTCGTCGTCGGGCGCACATCCAGAAGGAGACCGCGGACCGGGTGAGTGATGCGGGTCACACCGCGTTTTCACCCGGTCGGCGCGGCTACTGGCCGAACATCTGCGCGAACGAGGGCACGCCGTCGAACATGCCCGTCGTGGTGCGCGGGTCGCGGGCCGCGACCGTGCCCGCGAGCTCCTTGGCCGCCCTGCGGATACGGGCCGGGAGCGGGCCCGCGCCGTCCGTGCTGTCACCCTCGGCGGCCCAGTCGTCCGTGGCCGCGAACACCGACGTCGTCGCGACGTCCGCGTGCAGGTACGTGAACAGCGGGCGCATCGAGTACTCGACGGCCAGCGAGTGGCGCGACGTGCCGCCCGTCGCACCCAGCAGCACGGGCACGCCCTGGAGCGAGTCCTTGTCGAGGATGTCGACGAAGGACTTGAAGAGCCCCGAGTAGGTGGTCGTGAACAGCGGGGTGACCAGGACGAGCGCGTCGGCGCCCGTGACCTTCTCGATCACCTCGGCGAGGTCGCCGCTCGCGAAGCCCGTGAGCATCGCGTCGGTGATGGCGTGGGCGACGTCGCGCAGCTCGACCGTCGTGACCTCGGCGGACACGCCCAGGTCGCCGAGCTCGGCCACCGTGGCGGCGGAGAGACGGTCGGCGAGCAGGCGGGTCGAGGACGGCTGGCCGAGGCCGGCGGAGATCGCGACGATCTGGCGAGCGGTCATGAGGTGGTGCTCCTGGTTCGTGAGTGTTCTTCGAGTGTGCCGCACGATGCGTGCGGCGGGCGGTGCGTGGTGCTCTCGTGGCCTGCCGGGTGGTGCTGGGGTCCGGGCCGCCCCTGGCCACGAGGGCGGCCCGGGCCGCCCGGGGTCTCCCCCGGGCGGGCGTCCGGTCAGAGACCGAACGCGGAGCCCTTGCGGGCGGTGTCCACGGCGCCCTCGGCGGCCTCTGCCGCCTGGATGTCGTCTTCTGCGGTCTTGCCCGTCCAGTGGTCGGCGGCCGCGACGACCTGCTCCGCGATCTTGCCCTCGGCACGGGCCTTCGCGACGCGCTGGGCGTGGCTCGGCGGGTCGCTCGGGACGTGGGCGGGACGCTTGGCCTCCATCTCCTTGCGGAGCACGGGGACGACCTCGCCGGCCAGCAGGTCGATCTGCTCGAGGACCGTCTTGAGGGGCAGGCCCGCGTGGTCCATGAGGAAGAGCTGGCGCTGGTAGTCGCCCACGTGCTCGCGCATGGCGCCGTAGCGGTCGATGACCTCCTGCGGGCTGCCCACGGTCAACGGGGTCTGCGCGCTGAAGTCCTCGAGCGACGGGCCGTGCCCGTAGACGGGCGCGTTGTCGAAGTAGGGCCGGAACTCGCGCACCGCGTCCTGCGAGTTCTTGCGCATGAAGACCTGGCCGCCGAGCCCGACGATCGCCTGGTCCGCCTGTCCGTGCCCGTAGTGCTCGAAGCGCTGGCGGTAGTACTGGACCATCTGCTTGGTGTGGCTGATGGGCCAGAAGATGTTGTTGTGGAAGAAGCCGTCACCGTAGTAGGCGGCCTGCTCGGCGATCTCCGGGGTGCGGATCGAGCCGTGCCACACGAAGGGCGCGACGCCGTCGAGCGGGCGCGGCGTGGCCGTGAAGCCCTGGAGCGGCGTCCGGTACTTGCCCTGCCAGTCCACGACCTCCTCCTCCCAGAGGCGGCGCAGCAGCGCGTAGTTCTCGATCGCGAGGTTGACGCCCTCGCGGATGTCCTTGCCGAACCACGGGTAGACGGGGCCGGTGTTGCCGCGGCCCATCATGAGGTCCATGCGACCGTCCGAGATGACCTGGAGCATCGCGTAGTCCTCGGCGATCTTCACCGGGTCGTTGGTGGTGATGAGCGTCGTGGAGGTCGACAGGATGATGTTCTTCGTCTGCCCGGCGAGGTAGCCGAGCATGGTCGTGGGGGACGACGGGACGAACGGGGGGTTGTGGTGCTCACCCGTGGCGAACACGTCGAGGCCGGCCTCGTCCGCGTGCTTCGCGATGGTGAGCATGGACCGCACGCGCTCGGTGTCGTTGGGCGTGCGACCGGTGACGGGGTCGGTGGTGACGTCGCCGACGGTGAAGATTCCGAACTGCATGGGGGTTGCTCCCTCGTCCTACAAGTTGATGCATTTGCATGTACTTGGAGGAGAACCGGGAGGGTGCCGAGGTTATTCCCCGTGCCAGGGAGTGGCGTGGGTCACGCCGGGCGCGGCGCGTACATGATGACCGCGACCCCCACGAGGCACAGCAGCGCGCCGGCCACGTCCCAGCGGTCGGGCCGGAAGCCGTCGACCGCCATGCCCCACACGAGCGACCCCGCGACGAACACTCCCCCGTACGCCGCGAGGATCCGCCCGAAGCTCGCGTCCGGCTGGAGCGTCGCGAAGAACCCGTAGAGCCCGAG
Organism: Oerskovia sp. NPDC060287; assembly: GCF_042726775.1. Taxonomy (NCBI): domain Bacteria; kingdom Bacillati; phylum Actinomycetota; class Actinomycetes; order Micrococcales; family Cellulomonadaceae; genus Oerskovia; species Oerskovia sp. NPDC060287. The sequence continues at coordinate 8,256 of NZ_JBHXBO010000055.1, read as the reverse complement.
CGCGACGATCCCCGCCCCGATCCACACCCACCCCTTGTGCTCGCGGACTCCCTGCCAGACCAGCCACGCGCCACCGATCTCGAAGAGCGCGGCAGCACCGAAGAGCAGGATCGAGCGCAGGACGGTCATGGGATCTCCTCGGGGTCGGGCGGGCAGCGGGGCGAGCGGGGCCCGGCAGCGCACCACATCTTCGCGCACAGTCCCCTCACAGGCTCCGGGACCAGACTGGCGAGAGGCCACAGCCCCGAGGACCGGAGACCCGATGCCCGACGCCACGCACCCCACCGCCCAGCCGGGTGGCGCACACAGCGCGACGGAAGCGCGCCTCGCGCCGCCCGGGTCCGCCGATACGCCCGCCGGGACGCCGCACGTGACCGTCCGGCGCGCGCGCTTCGTCGACGTGCCCGGCGTCGCCCGGCTGCTCACGGCCGACCACCCCGTGGTCGACCTCGACGGCGACGGCCGTCCCGACGCGCCCGTCGACCCCGAGCAGCTCTCGTCCGCGACGCGCCTGGTCCTGAGCCACGGGATCCTCGAGCAGGGCGAGATCTGGGTCGCCGAGGACGCCGACGGGCTCCGGGCCGCGACCGTGTGGCTGCCCCCCGAGGTCCCCGCCTTCGAGGACGAGCTCCGCGAGGTCCTGGTCCGCGAGGTGGGCGTCGACCCGCTCGACGAGCCGGCCGACGACGAGCCGGTCCGCGTCGCGACACGTCAGGCGCTGGGCGTCGCGCAGTCCGCGATCGCCGACGCGCTCGACGCCGTGCGCCCGCGCCTCGTCCTCGTCGCGGCGGCCGTGGCCCCCGACGTCGAGGGCGCGGACCGGACGGACACGCTGCGCCGCCTCGTCGACGCGCCCGCGAGCGCCCAGCACTCCCTCGACGGGCTCCCCGTGGACGGGCCCCTGTTCACGGCGATCGTCGACCCGGCGCGCGTCGAGGGGATGCGGGCGATCGGGTTCGTCGAGCACCGCAGCGTCGGGCTCGAGCACGGGACGCTGTGGATCGGCGTGCGGGCCTGAGGGCTCGCCCGCGGGTGGGCCTACGCGACCGCCGCGACCGCGAGCGCCCCGGTGACCACGGCCAGGGGCGCGAGGACCAGTCCCTGGCGCACGAGCGGCCACCAGCCGACCTCGCGGAAGCCCATCCAGTGGCGTGAGCACTGGACCCACCAGAGCACGGTCGCGACCGAGGCCCACGGCGTGATCAACGGGCCGGCGTTCACCCCGACGAGGAGCGCCGCGAGCCGCGCGGGGTCGCCCGCGGCCGCGGGCTCGAGCGCGAGGTAGGCGGGCAGGTTGTTGACCGCGTTGGCCGCGACGGCCCCGGCCCCGGCGACCTGGAGCAGGTCCCCGGTCCCGTTCCCGGTCCCCGCGAACCGGGCGAGCAGGTCGCCGAGACCGTGGACCTGCCACGCCTCGACCGCCACGAAGAGCGACGCGACGACCAGCACGGTCCGCCACGGCACGAGCTCTCCGACGGGGGCCACGAGGTCGCGCCGTCGAACGAACGTCACGGCCAGCAGCAGCACGGCCCCGGCCAGCGCGACGAGCGCCACGGGCAGCCCGACGGCGAAGCACACCCCGAGCGCGACCGTCACCAGCGCGGCCAGCGGCAGGAGCACGGGGTCCCGCTCCGTGGCGGGCGCCGCCGCGTCGAACGTCCCGCGCAGGTCCCGGTGGTGGGCCACGAACAGGTAGAGGACCGTCACGGCGATCACGACCAGGGCGGGCAGCCACATGGTCGCGGTGTACGAGGTCCCGGGCTCGAGCCTCGCGAAGCGGTGGGCCGCGAGCAGGTTCGTCAGGTTGGAGACGGGCAGCAGCAGCGACGCGGTGTTGGCGAGCGCGAGGACCGTGAGCGCGAAGGGCAGGGGCCTGCTCCCCGTCCGTCGCGCGAGGGTCAGGACCACGGGCGTGACGAGCACGGCCGTGGTGTCGAGCGAGAGCACGATCGTGCACACGCACGCGAGCAGGACCACGAGGCCCCACAGGCGCAGCCGGCTCCCGCGGGCGAGCCGGACCGCCCAGGAGGCTGCGGCGTCGAACAGGCCTGCGGCCGCGCACATCTCGGCGACGACGGTGATCGCGACGAGGAACAGCAGGATCGGCCCGACCCGCTCGGCGAGCCCCCCGGCCGCGTCGAGCGGGAGCCACCCGGCCGCGACGACGATCCCGGCCAGCACGACCGCGACCGACCACAGCGGCACCTTCACCCGACGACCGGCCATCCGACTCTTCCCTCCCGGCACCCCGTCTCGTCCCGCGCACCGCTACCCGACGAGCGGCTGGGTCACTATCGCACGCGCCGCGCCGTCTGCCACGGGCGTCGCGGGCTTTCGCACCCGCCTCGCAGCGGGCAGAGTCGGGGTATGACGGACGGGACGCGGTTGCTGGTGCTGGGCGGGACGGAGTTCGTGGGTCGGGCGGTCGTCGACGACGCCCTGGCCCGCGGCTGGGACGTGACCATGTTCCACCGGGGCACGCGCGACGCCCCGCCCGGGGTGCGGGACCTGCGCGGCGACCGCTCCGCCGTCGGGGGCCTGGACGCCCTGGCCGCGGGCGAGTGGGACGTCGCGGTCGACACGTGGTCGTGGGCGCCGAGCGCGGTGGGCGACGCTGCGCGCCTGCTCGACGACCGCGTGGGCCGGTACGTGTACGTGTCGAGCCGGTCGGTCTACACGTACCCGACGGGCGCGGGCCTCGCCGAGGACGCCCCCGTCGTGGAGGCCTCGCCCGACGACGGCGCCGACGTCGACTACGCGCGCGCCAAGCGCGGCGGCGAGCTGGCCGTCGAGGAGTCGTTCGGGCACCGCGCGATCCTCGCGCGGGCGGGCCTGATCCTGGGGCCGTGGGAGAACGTCGGGCGCCTGCCGTGGTGGTTGCAGCGCGTCGCGCGCGGCGGACCCGTGCTCGCTCCCGGGCCGCGCGAGCTGCCCCTGCAGTACGTGGACGCGCGCGACCTCGCGGCGTTCGTGCTCGACGCGACCGAGCAGGGCCTGAGCGGGCCGTTCAACGTCGTGAGCCCCAGCGGGCACGCGACCATGGGCGAGCTGCTCGACGCGTGCGTGGCCGCGACCGGCTCGGACGCCGAGCTGCGCTGGACCGCTCCCGACGTGATCGAGGCCGCGGGCATCGCGCCCTGGACCGAGCTGCCCGTCTGGCTCCCCCCGGGCGAGCTGCACGACACGCTGCACCGCGGCGACGTGTCGCGCGCGGTCGCGGCTGGCCTGCGCAACCGGCCCGTCGAGGAGACGGTCGCGGACACGTGGGCCTGGTTGCAGTCCCAGCCCGACGGCGGAGCCCCCCAGCGCGCGGACCGCCCCCGGGTGGGGCTCGACCCGGACAAGGAGGCTCGGGCGCTCGCGCTCTGACGGCCCCGGGGCGAGGGCCCCGGGACCCGGGACCCGGGACCCGGGACCCGGGACCCGGGACCCGGGACGGCACTAGTTGCCGACGCGACGTTGGTATCCTTACCGACATGGCGTCGGCAACCCGTGCCGGCCCGGAAGGAGCACCATGTTTCTCGCGTGGCGCGAGCTGTCGTTCGCGCGCTCACGATTCGCCCTGATGGGGGGTGTCGTCGCGCTCGTGTCCGTGCTCGTCGTCCTCCTGTCGGGCCTGTCCTCGGGACTCGTCAACGACGGCGTGTCCGGCCTCAAGAAGCTGCCCGTCGCGGCCTTCGCGTTCGGCGCGGACACCTCCGTCGACTCCGCGTTCTCCCGCAGCACGGTCGACCGCGAGCAGGCCGAGCACTGGGCCGCCCGCGACGACGTCACCGACGCAGCACTGTTCGGCAACCAGCTCGTCAACGCCGAGGGCCCCGGCGGGGAGGCCGTCGACCTGGCCCTCTTCGGCGTCGAGCCGGGGTCGTTCGTCGCGCCGTCCACGGCCGACGTGGCCACCGGGGAGATCCTCGGGGACCCGCACGGGATCGTCGTCAGCGAGACGGTGGCCGACCTGGGCCTCGGCGTCGGGGACACCGTGACGATCGAACGGCTGGGCACCGAGCTCACGATCGTCGGCGTGCTCGACGGGCAGCACACGTTCGGGCACGTCGACGTCGCCTACGTACCGCTGACGACCTGGCAGGAGATCCACGCCGGCGCGACCGACGCCGCCGAGGTGCGTCCCGAGGCGTACGACGAGGCGACCGCCGTCGCGCTCGCCCCCGCCGACGGCACCGAGATCGACCTCGCGGCCGGCGACGCCGCCGCGGGCACCACGGCCGTCTCGCTCACCGAGTCCTTCGACGGATCGCCGGGCTACGCGGCCGAGACGCTCACGCTCAACCTCATCCAGGTCTTCCTCTACGCGATCTCGGCCCTCGTCGTCGGTGCCTTCTTCACGGTCTGGACCATCCAGCGCAAGCACGAGATCGCCGTGGCCCGCGCCATGGGCGCCTCGACGTCGTACCTCGTGCGCGACGCCCTCGGCCAGGCGGCGGTGCTCCTCGTGGTGTCCACCGCGGTGGGCATGGTCGCGGGCGTGGGCTTCGGCGCGCTGCTCACCTCGACCCCCATGCCGTTCGCCCTCGAGGCCGGGCCCCTCGCGCTCGCCGCGGTCCTGCTCGTCGGCCTGGGTCTCGCGGGCGCCGCCGCCTCGGTCGGTCGCATCGCCCACGTCGATCCCCTGACGGCTCTCGGAGGCCAACGATGACGCACCCCACCCAGCAGATCGCAGACACGTCCGCGCCGACCGGCGCCGGGCTCGTGCTCGACGACGTCTCCCTCACGCTCGGCGACGGCGACTCGACCGTCAGGGCCCTCGACCACGTGCACCTCGACGTCGCACCGGGCGAGCTGCTCGCGGTGCTCGGCCCCTCGGGGGCAGGCAAGTCGAGCCTCCTCGCGGTCGCCGGGGCGCTGACCCGGCCGAGCGAGGGAACGGTCCGCATCGACGGTGCCGACGTCTCGGCCCTGCCCTCGTCCGGGCAGGCCGAGCTGCGACGCGAGCGCATCGGCTTCGTGTTCCAGTCCGGCAACCTCCTGCCCGCGCTGACCGCGCTCGACCAGCTCCGGTTCGCGCTCCACGTCTCGGGCGGGAAGGACCGGGGACGCGACCCCCTGACCCTGCTCGAGCAGGTGGGCATGGGGCACAAGGCCGGCCGACGACCGCACGAGCTGTCCGGCGGAGAGCGACAGCGCGTGGGGATCGCGCGGGCCCTCGTCACGGCCCCCGCGCTGCTCCTCGTCGACGAGCCCACGGCGGCGCTCGACCGTGCGCGCAGCCACGAGGTGGTCCGGCTGCTCGCAGCAGAGACCCACGAGCACGGCGTCGCGACCGTCATGGTGACCCACGACCACGACGTGCTCGAGCACTGCGACCGCGTCGTCCACATGGAGGATGGGAGACTGAGCGCTTGATCCACGCTTCCCTGCCCCGGGCGGGGCAGGGAAGCCACCGTGAGGAGAGCCGTGCCCCGCATCAGCGCCCCGACCGTCGCCGAGCACCGTGCGGCGCAGATGCGCGTGCTCCTCGATGCCGCCCGGTCGCTCCTCGCCGAGACGGGCCGGCCGCCGACGTTCGCGGCGCTCGCCGAACGTGCGGGTCTGGCCCGCCCCAGCCTGTACCAGTACTTCCGGTCGGCGGACGACCTGCTGCTCGCCATGGTCGAGGACGTCTTCCCCCGGTGGTCCGCCACGGTCGCACGAGCCATGGACGCGGCCCCCGACGACCGCGGCCGCGTCGTCGCCTACGTCCGCGCGAACCTCGAGCTCGTCGCCCAGGGGGAGCACGCCCTCGCGACGGCCCTCGCGACCATCGGGCCGACGAACGCCGTGATGGAAGGTTCTCGCGCCATGCACGACGAGCTCGTGCGGCCGCTGGGTGACGCGCTGCAGGCGCTCGGGGCCCGGGACGCCGCCCGCTCGGCCGAGCTGGTCAACGCGGTGGTGAACTCCGCCTCACGCATGATCGAGTCCGGTACCCCCCTCGACGACGTGTGGAGCAGCGTCGAGGAGCTCGTCGCACCGTTCCTCGACCGTCTGGCCGACGAGCGAGGCGACGCTCAGGGCTTGAGGTAGTCGAAGATCAGCGTCGTGCTCGTGCCCGCGACCTCGGGGCGCACGCTCAGCGTGCTCGCGACCAGGTCGCGCAGCGCGGCCGAGTCCCGCACCGCGACGTGCACCATGAAGTCGCGGTCCCCCGTCACGAAGTAGATGCCCTCGACGTTCGGCAGCCCCGCGAGGTAGTCGCGGAACGCCGTGAGCCCCGAGCGGGCGTGCGAGTGCAGGCGGATCGCGATGAGCGCCTGGAGGCTGCGCCCCATGGCCGCGGGGTCCACCTCGGTGCGGAACCCCTGGATGACCCCGCGCTCCTGGAGCGAGCGGATGCGCGTGTGGCACGTCGACGGCGCGATCCCCACGGCGTCCGCGACGGCCTTGTTCGTGGCCCGCGCGTCGGCCTCGAGGAGCGCGAGGATGCGGCGGTCGGTCTCGTCGAGGACCACGGCCTGGACGTGGGCCGCCCCGGCCCGAACGTCGTTCGGCATGCTCGCCCTTTCGTCCTGCTCGGCAGAAGGATGTTCGTGGAGCGGGCCAATTTCCGAAGATCAGGCTGCTCGCCTTGAACCCTACCGAAGATCCCTCCAACATTGGAGGTGAGGCGCAACCCGTCTCCCACGACCCGGCCTCAGCATCCTCGAGGCCGGGTCGAATTCGTCCCAGGGCAAAGGAGCCCCGATGGCCACCCCGTCTCGCACCACCCCCACCGGTTCACGCGCTCCCCGCACGGCAGTCGTCGTCGGGGCAGGCATGGTGGGTCTCGCGACCGCCTGGCACCTGCAGGAGCGCGGTGTCGAGGTCACGGTCCTCGACCGCGAGGGCGTCGCCGCAGGCTCGTCGTGGGGCAACGCCGGCTGGCTCACGCCCGGCATGGCCATGCCGCTCGCCGACCCCACGCTGTGGACCTACGCCCCCAAGGCGCTGCTCGACCCGGCAGCGCCCCTGCACGTCCCGGCACGGCTCGACCCGCGCCTGTGGTCGTTCCTCGCCCGGTTCGCGGCGCACGCGACCCAGCGCGCGTGGGACCGCGCCATGGCGGCGCTCACCCCGATCGACCGGCTCGCTCTCGACGCGTTCGACGAGCTCAGCGCGCACGGCGTCGCCGCGCGCTCGACCCCCGGGCCGTTCGCCATCGGGTTCGAGGACGAGAGGCAGGCCGCGCCGTTCCTCCACGAGATCGCCCAGGTCGAGGCTGCCGGGCAGGTGGTCCCGCTGCGACGCATCGACCAGCCCGACGGCGCAGCTCACCGCTCCGGTCCGTCGCACCCGGACGCGGGTCTGGGCACCGGCGCGAGCGATGCCGTCGGGCACGCCACCCCCGCGACACGGCCAGGCGGGGGCCGAGAACCTGGGGCGAGCGGCGCCGTCGGGCACGCCTCCGCCTCGACGTCCCCGGACGCGAGCCGAGCACCCGAAGCGAGCGGCGCCGTCGGACGTCCTGCGCAGCTCACCGACCGCGTGCGCGCGGTCTACGCCCTCGAGGGCCAGCGGTTCATCGAGCCCGGGCCGTTCGTCGGCGCGCTGGGCGACGCGGTCCGTGCGCGCGGCGGGCGCATCGTGACCGGTGCGACCGTCACCGGGCTGCGCGCCCAGGAGGGGCGTGGCGTGCAGGCGCTCGTGGACGGGCAGGACCCCGTGGTCGCCGACGTCGCGGTCCTCGCGACCGGTGCCTGGCTGCCCGGGCTCGCGCGACCGCTCGGCGTGCGCACGCTCGTCCAGGCCGGGCGCGGCTACTCGTTCACGGTCAAGACCGACCTGCCCGTCGAGCAACCCATCTACCTGCCGTCCCGCCGCGTGGCGTGCACGCCGTACCAGGGGCGGTTCCGCATCGCGGGGACCATGGAGTTCCGCGGTCCCGACGAGCCGTTCCAGCCGCGGCGCATCGAGGCGATCCTCGCGTCGGTGCGCGACCTCTTCCAGGGCGTCGACCTCGACGACCGGCACGACGAGTGGGTCGGGTCCCGGCCCGTGACCCCCGACGGGCTGCCGCTGGTCGGGGCGACGCGGGCACCCGGCGTGTACGTCGCGGGCGGGCACGGGATGTGGGGCATCGTGCTCGGGCCCGCGACGGGCAGACTGCTCGCCGAGCAGATCGTGACGGGGACGGTGCCGCAGGAGATCAGGGCGTTCGACCCGCTGCGGTGAGGTGGCGTGGGCGTGGACGTCCGGCCGGGGGGCCACCCTGTAACCCGGCCACCGAGAAGTGAGTAGATGCCCCTGCTTGGGCCCGCTAAGGGGGGGAGAAAAACATAAAGG
>NZ_JBHXBO010000054.1:0-21270 GCF_042726775.1 Oerskovia sp. NPDC060287 | reverse complement strand
GGCCCGGAGTCCAGTGGACTCCGGGCCTTCGTGCTGGTCGGGGTGACAGGATTCGAACCTGCGACCTCGTCGTCCCGAACGACGCGCGCTACCAAGCTGCGCCACACCCCGATTGCTCTCGTTGCGTCAGGTCGGTGAGGGGTCCTCGAAAGGTCCCGCCAAACCTGCGCGCTGGAGCCTGCCTAGAATAGCGGACGTTTGCCCCTGGGACGAAACCGCTGCCTCAGCGTGCGGTCAGCGTCACGATCGTGGCCTCCGGACGGCACGCGAACCGGAACGGCGCGTAGGGTGACGTGCCCGCTCCGGCCGAGACGTTGAGCCAGGTCGAGTCCTCGCCGCCGGGGGCGTCGGGCCGTGCCCCGGGCCAGCCGTGCAGGCCCTTGGCCCGCCCGCGGTCCAGGTCGCAGTTGGTCACGAGCGCCCCGTAGAACGGGACGCAGAGCTGGCCGCCGTGCGTGTGGCCGGCGAGGATGACGTCGGCGCCGTCGTCGTGCATCTGGTCGAGGACGCGCACGTAGGGCGCGTGCACCACGCCCATCCGCAGGCCCGACGGCGCAGCGCCGGTCCCCGCGCGTCGCGCCGCCCGCTCGGGTGCGGCAGGGAAGACGTCCCGGTCGAGATGAGGGTCGTCGACGCCCACCAGGTCGATGTGCAGACCGCCGACGTCGACCGCGTCGCGCCGGTTGGTGAGGTCGATCCAGCCGGCCGAGGACATCGCGGCAGCCAGCTCCGCGGCCGGGAGCTTCGGCGGATCGATCTTGTGGAAGATCCGCGCGTCCGGCAGCAGGTAGCGTGCCGGGTTCTTGGGCGAGGGGGCGTAGTAGTCGTTCGAGCCCATGACGAAGGCACCGGGCGCGCTGCTCAGGAGCGGTTCGAGCGCGTACAGGAGCGGCTCGAGCGAGTCGAGGTGCGCCATGTTGTCGCCCGTGTCGACCACGAAGTCGGGGCGCAGCGCGGCGAGCGACCGGACCCACTCGATCTTGCGCTCCTGGCTGGGCGTGAGGTGCAGGTCCGAGAAGTGCAGGACCCGCAGGTCGGCGTGCCCCGGCGGGAGCACCGGGACCGTGACCTCGCGGAGCGTGAACAGCTTGGTCTCGACGTGGGCGTACGCGAGCCCCCCGGCACCGACCGCGGCGAGAGCGCCGAGACCGACCAGTGCGGGGTGCACGCGGGACCGGGTCAGTCCTGCTCCCCGGGGGTCGTGGCGCCGTCGCCGTTGCCACCGCCGTTGTCGCCGCCGCTGTTCCCGTTGCCGTTGCCGGATCCGTTGTTGCCACCGGACCCGTTGTTCCCGGAGCCCGACCCGTTGCTGCCCGATCCGGTGCCACCGTTCCCGGTGCCGTTGCTGCCCGATCCGGTCGTGCCGCCGTCGGTCGTGGGCGGTGCCTGGACCTTGCCGAGGAGCTTGGGGTCCGGAGCCGGGAACTCGACGACCGGCACGCCCTCGAGGGCTGCCGTCATGTAGTTCTTCCACATGGGGGCGGCCAGGTCGGAGCCGAACCACCACTGCTTGCCCACACCGTTGATGTAGAACCGGCCGCGTCCGTTGCTGCGCATCTGGATGTCGGTCTCGGCGTTGCCGATCCAGACGGCCGTGGCGAGCTGGGGCGTGTAGCCGACGAACCAGTTGTGCGTGTTGAGCTGGGCGGTCCCCGTCTTCCCGGCGCTCGGCCGGTCGGCGAGCTGGGACTTCTTGCCCGAGCCCTGCGTCATGACGCCCTGCAGCGCGTACGTGACGGTGTTGGCGACCGCGGGGTCCAGGGCGTTCGGGTTGCAGTTCGCCGAGGGGACCTCGATCTCCTCGCCGGACTGGTCGACGACGCTCGTGATCGCGACGGGCTCGCAGTACGTGCCACCGCTCGCGAAGGTCGCGAACGCGGCCGCCATCTGCAGCGGGGAGGAGTTCTGGGTGCCGATGATCATGGAGGGGCGGACCTCCACCTCGCCCTTGTCCTTCGTGAGGGACGGGGCGAAGCCCACGGACTTCGCGGTGCTGGCCACCGCGCAGAGGTCGAGCTTGCTCGCCATGTCGGCGTACGCGGTGTTGACCGAGTTGGCCGTCGCTGCCAGGACGGTCATGCTGCCCTTGCCCTGGCCGTCGGAGTTGTTGGGGTTCCACTTCTCGCCGACGTTGAGCTTGGTGCACGACGACGTGAAGTCACGCCCCACGTTCCACTCACGCCGGTTCGCGTTGACGGTCTCGTTGAGGGTGTGCCCCGCGTTCAGCCACTCGGCGAGCAGGAAGGGCTTCCACGTGGAGCCGGGGGAGAAGCCGCGCGACGAGCCGTGCGCCTGGTCCGCGCTGTAGTTCTGGGCCGTGGTGCCCGGAGCGGCCTCGAGCGACGCGTCGTAGGGCCGGTTCTGGGCCATCGCGAGGATCTTGCCCGTGCCGGGCTCGACCGTCACGAGCGCGTTCTCGATGCCGCTGGGGTCCGACGCGGGGATCGCCGAGGTGACCTCGGCCTCTGCGGCGGTCTGCAGGCGGGGGTCGAGCGTCGTGGTGATGTCGAGGCCACCTCGGTAGAGCAGGGCCTGGCGCTCCTTCTGCGTCTCGCCGAAGATCGGGTCCGACGTGATGACCTTGGTGACGTAGTCGCAGAAGAACGCGGCGCCGTTGGCGGCCTGGCAACCGACCGTGACGGGCTGGACGTTGAGCGTGTCGGCCAGCGGGGTCGCGACGGCCTCGTCGTGCTCCTGCTGGGTGATGTAGTCCTGCTCGAGCATGCGGCCGAGCACGAGGTTGCGACGCTTCTCGGAGTCGACCGGGTTGGACACCGGGTCGTAGGCGCCCGGCGCGTTGGTCACGCCCGCGATGGTCGCGGCCTCGACGATGCTGAGGTCGGCGGCGTGCTTGCCGAAGTAGTGCTGGGACGCGGTCTCGACGCCGTAGACCCGGATGCCGAACTGCGCGATGTTCAGGTAGCCCTGGAGGATCTCGTCCTTGGTCATGCGCTTCTCGAGCGAGATGGCGAGCTTGGCCTCGCGGGCCTTGCGCTCGATCGAGCTCTCCTTGACCGCCTCGACGGCGATGGGGTCCTCGTCGCGCACGGCCTGCTCGATCAGTACGTTCTTCACGTACTGCTGCGTGAGGCTCGAGCCACCCTGCTTGGCGCCGCCCGTGGCGTTGTTGATGGCGGCACGCGTGGTGCCCTCGATGTCGACCCCGCCGTGCTCGTAGAAGCGCTTGTCCTCGGTCGCGACCACGGCGTTGCGCATGTGCACCGACACCTCCTCGAGAGGCACGACGATGCGGTTCTCGGTGTAGAACGTCGCGAGGAGCGTGGTCCCGTCGTTCGCGTAGACGCTCGACTTCTCGGAGAGCGGCCCCGGCACGAGCTCGTCGGGGAGCTCGTCGAAGATCTGGACGGTGCTGTCCGTGAGCTGGCTCGCGCCGGCCGCGAGCGGGATCAGGAGGCCTGCACCGAGGACTCCGCCGACCCCTGAGACGAGGACGAACGCCAGCAGCAGGGCGATGAGCTGATAGGCGTTGACTTGTCGACGGGGACGCGCAGGTGAGGCCATGGCCCAAGCCTACGGGAGGGCGCCGACGCTTCCCGGGCGTTCTCACCCCTGCCGGGTGTGCGGGTTGTGTAAGCATCCACGGGCCGGGTTGCGGAGCATCCGTGACCGCAGAAAGGCCGTGGACCACGGCCGCGTCGCAGGTCACGATGCGCTGACCGGACCGGCGATCCCGGCTACGCTCGGTCGCATGGCAACCACCTGGGAGTACGCGACCATCCCCCTCATCATCCACAACACCAAGGCTGTCCTCGACCAGTGGGGCTCCGACGGCTGGGAGCTCGTCCAGGTCGTCACGGGCCCCGACGGCAACGGGCTCGTGGCCTACCTCAAGCGCCCCACCGGCGGCCAGTAGTGGCGGCGAGCATCGCGGCCCGCCTCGCGGAGCTGGGCATCACGCTGCCCGACGTCGCAGCGCCCGTCGCCGCGTACGTCCCTGCCGTGCGCACGGGACGGTACGTCTACACCTCGGGTCAGCTGCCCTTCGTCGACGGCGCGCTCCCGGTGACCGGCAAGGTCGGTGAGGGCGACGGGCTCGTCGCTGCTGCCGACGCCGCGGTGCTCGCCCGCACGTGCGCGCTCAACGCGCTCGCGGCCGTGCACGCGCTCGTCGGCAACCTCGACCAGGTGACCAGGATCGTCAAGGTCGTGGGCTTCGTCGCGAGCGACCCGTCGTTCACGGGGCAGCCGGGCGTCGTCAACGGCGCGAGCCAGGTGCTCGGCGAGATCTTCGGCGAGACGGGCGTGCACGCGCGCAGCGCGGTCGGTGTCGCGGTGCTCCCGCTGGACTCGCCGGTCGAGGTCGAGCTGGTCGTGGAGCTCGCGGACTGACCCGTCCTCCCGAGCGCGCAGCACGGTTCGTCCGCAGGAACGACAGCACGACGAGAGGCCGGTCGGGCCGACCCCACGAGGGGTGGTCCGACCGGCCTCCGGTCGACGAGGGGGGGCGCGGTCAGCGCGCGCGACGCTCCAGGCGGTCCACGTCGAGGAGCACGACGGCACGGCCCTCACGACGGACCCACCCGCGGGTCGCGAAGTCGGCGAGGGCCTTGTTCACGGTCTCGCGCGAGGCGCCGACGAGCTGGGCGAGCTCCTCCTGGGTGAGGTCGTGCGCGACGCGCACCCCCTCCTCGGTCTCCTCGCCGAAGCGGGTCGACAGATCGAGGAGCGCCTTGGCCACACGGCCCGGGACGTCGGAGAACACGAGGTCCGCGAGGGTCTCGTTGGTGCGTCGCAGGCGGCGGGCGAGCGCGTTGAGCAGGTGCTTCGCCACGCTCGGGTGCTTCTCGATCCACTCGATCAGCTGCTCGTGACGCAGCTCGTAGAGGAGCGCGTCGGAGACCGAGCTCGCCGTGGCCGTGCGGGGGCCCGGGTCGAAGAGCGAGAGCTCACCGAACATCTCGCCCGGTCCGAGGATGGACAGGAGGTTCTCCCGGCCGTCGTTCGAGCGTCGGCCGAGCTTGATCTTGCCTTGTGCGATCACGTACAGCCTGTCGCCGGGCTCGCCCTCGCGGAACAGTACGTCCCCACGGGTGAGCTCGATCTGCTGCATCGAGTCGAACAGCGTCCGGGTCTCTTCGCGGTCCATGGTGGCGAAGAGGGGGGCGGAGAGCACTACGTCGTCGTCCACGCGATGTCCTTCGGGTGTTGAGCGGACTTTCCCGGCATGTGCCCGTCTGCATCGGCGGAGTTCGAGCGAACCGGTACTCGTGATTCCTTCCACAAGTCTGCCTCATGCGCGCAACTTGGGACGCCAACGGGGCCGCGGGGGCCCGCGAGGGCTTCTGTCGGGGGTGTCGAGCGGGTCATGGGTGAGGGGTCGAGATCAGGCATCGGCGGTCACCGGGACCAGCTCGGGACCGGACGTCGCCCCCGCGTCGGTGGTGTCCTCCCGCGCGGCGCGTGCGGCCGGGATCGCGGACGCGACGAGAGCCGCGACGACGGCGACGCCGCAGCCGATGAGCAGGCCGGTGCGGAAGCCGCTCGCCGACGTGAGGGCGTGGCCGCCGAGGTCCGTCGTCATCGAGGCCAGGACGACGCCGATGACGGCGGCGCCGATCGACGTGCCCAGGGAGCGCATGAGGGTGTTGAAGCCGTTCGCGGCCGCGGTCTCGGACACGGGGACCGATCCCATGATGAGCGCGGGCATCGCTCCGTACGCGAGGCCGACACCGCTGCTGACGATCATGCCGACGAGCATGATGCCCCAGGCCCACGGCATCAGGACCAGCGAGGCGGCGTAGCCGAGGGCGATGACGAGGGTGCCCGCGACGAGGGTGAACTTGGGGCCGCGGTGGTTGGTGAGCCTTCCTCCGAGCGGCGAGACGACCATCATCATGATGCCGCCAGGGGCCATCCACAGCCCGGCCGCGAGCATCGACTGCCCGAGCCCGTGGCCGGTCGTGGACGGCAGCTGCAGCAGCTGCGGCATGATCAGCATGTTCGCGTACATGGCGACCCCGACGAAGATCGAGGCGACGTTGGTGACGAGGACGCGGGGGCGGGCCGTCGTGCGCAGGTCGACGAGCGGGTCGCGCGTGCGCAGCTGCAGGACGCCCCAGCCGAGCAGGATCACGACGGATGCCACGAACATGCTGATCGTCGTGACCGAGCCCCAGCCCCAGTCCGCTCCCTTGGACACGGCGAGCAGCAGGGCGACGAGCCCGGCCCCCAGGCCGATCGCGCCGAGCAGGTCGAACCGTTGCCCCTTGGCCGCCACGGGGGTCTCGGGGATCACGACCCGGACCAGGACGGTGATCATCACCGAGAGCGCTGCGGCTCCCCAGAACAGGACGCGCCAGCTGGCGTACTGGGCCACCGCGGAGGCGATCGGCAGGCCGAGACCACCGCCGATGCCCATCGACGCGCTGACCAGGGCGATCGCGGAGCTCAGCCGCTCGGCGGGGACGATGTCCCGCAGCAGCGCGATGCCGAGCGGGATCATGCCCATCCCCATGCCCTGGAGGCCGCGCCCGACGATCATCGGGACGACCGACACGGCCAGTGCGCACACCACGGAGCCGAGGGCGAGCGGGATCGTGCAGATCAGCAGCATCTTGCGCTTGCCGAACATGTCGCCCAGGCGTCCGGTGACGGGAACGCACACCGCGGAGACCAGCAGCGTCACGGTGATGACCCAGGCTGCGTTCGACGCGGTGGTGCCCAGGAGGTCGGGGAGCTCGGCGATGAGCGGGGTGATCAGGGTCTGCATGATCGCGGCGACGGTGCCGGCCAGTGCCAGCGTGGCGATGACGGCGTTGACGCTCTTCGGGGACTCGGGTGCCCTCATAGGGGACTCCTCGTGACGGGCAGGGGCAGGTCCACCGTGCGTTGCGCGCGGTGCACCACACCGTGCAGGCGTGGGACGTCCGGACCGGCGCCCGGCGGGCGAGATCAGAACCAGGGGAAGAAGCGGGGCGCACGGCCGACGTCCGCGAGAACGTCGGGCCGGGCGGGGCCGGGGGGTGCATGGCCCGCCGCGTGAGGGAGAGTAAACCGTACACCACTGTACGGTTCGTGTCCGGCGACTAGGGTGGGCGAGATGAGCGGACAAGCGCCTTCGACGACGCGGCGGGACGCCGTGCGCAACCGTGAGCGGCTGCTGGTGGCCGCGCGTCAGGTGTTCTCCGAGCGCGGGCACGACGTCGCGCTCGAGGAGGTCGCACGTGTCGCAGGGGTCAGCCGCACGACCCTCTATCGCAACTTCTCGACCCGCGAGGAGCTCGCCGCCACGGTCTTCGAGGACAACGTGGAACGGATCGAGAACCGTGCGGAGGAGGTGCGCGACGACGCCGACGGCCTGGCGCGACTGTTCGACTTCGTCCTCGACGTGGGCCTCGCCAACCGCGGCCTCACCCAGGTCCTCGCCGGGGCGGACGTCCGGTGGTTCGCCGACCTCCGCGAGCGCATCGCCGCATCCTTCGAGCCCCTCCTCGAGCGAGGCATCGCGTCCGGGGTCGTCCGTCCGGACGTCGACGTGGACGACCTCATGGTGGCGGTCGCGATGGCCGACAGGATCGCGAGCACCCACGACGACTCCCGCCGCGAGCAGCTGAGCGCACGCGCACGCCGCTTGCTGCGCAGAGCGCTCCTCACCGCTTGACGGACGTGTGGGTGGGGCCGAGTAGGCTGCCGAACGTGACCTCTTCGGGTGGTACCTCGCGTCCTGCTCCCTCTCCTGCGCCCGCGCCGTCGCACGGTGCGGTGAGTTCGTCCGGCGAGTCACGCCTCGCGCTCGTCCGCCGTGCGCGGCGCACCAACCGTGAGCTCGCCGAGACGTATCCGGACGCACGGTGCGAGCTGGACTTCACCACGCCGCTCGAGCTCCTGATCGCGACGGTGCTCTCGGCCCAGACGACGGACAAGAGGGTCAACCTCACCACTCCCGAGCTCTTCTCGCGCTACCCGGACGCCGCCGCGTACGCCGCGGCGGACCGCCTCGACCTCGAGGACGTCCTGCGTCCGCTCGGCTTCTTCCGGGCCAAGGCGCAGGCTGTCATCGGGATCGGTCAGGCGCTCGTCGAGCGCTACGGGGGGCAGGTCCCCAAGAAGCTCGACGACCTGGTGACCTTGCCCGGGGTCGGGCGCAAGACGGCCAACGTCGTGCTGGGCAACGCGTTCGGCGTCCCCGGTCTGACGGTCGACACGCACTTCGGACGTCTCGTCCGCCGGCTCGAGTGGACCTCGGAGGAGGACCCGGTCAAGGTCGAGGCCGAGGTCGGCGAGCTGATCGAGAAGCGTGAGTGGACCATGCTCTCGCACCGCCTGATCTTCCACGGGCGCCGGGTCTGCTTCTCGCGCAAGCCCGCGTGCGGGGCCTGCACCATCTCGCACCTGTGCCCGTCGTTCGGGATCGGCGAGACGGACCCCGTGGTCGCGGCGACCCTGGTCAAGACCGACTGAGCACAGGTCTCACGACAGCGGCGGCCCGGGAGGCCGTCGCTCTCGTCTGCCGCGCGACTCAGCCCTGCGTGGTCGGCAACCAGTCCAGCAGGAGACGCGTGACGTCGTCGGGCGCCTCCTCCGGGAGGAAGTGCCCCGCCCCCTCGACGACCTCGAAGCGCAGGCTGCGCGAGACCGCCGCGGCGTCCGCGTCCGTGAGCTCGCGACGCAGGAACCCGTCCGCCCCGCCGTGGACCTGGAGGGTCGGGACGTTGAGCGGGCGGCGCAGCGCGCTGCGGTAGCGACGCCCGTCGGGCCGGGGCGTGGACCGCACGGACCAGCGGATCGCCTCCATCGCGGAGTGCGCCGCGAACGGGATGCGCATGACCGTCGTGTAGGTCTCGACCGCCTCGGGGGCGAGCGGCGAGGCTGCGCCGTCCGCGAGGACGCGCGCGACCAGGTCGTCACGGGTCAGCGCACGCTCGGGCAGCGTGGGCAGCTGCGCGAAGGCCAGGTGCCGCTGGGCGACGGGCGTGAGCAGGCGGCGGCCCGAGGCGTGCACGTGCGAGGGGTGCGGCGCGGCGAGCGCCGCGACGCCCGCGGTCACGGCGGGCTGGAGCGCGGCCATGGCCCAGGCGAGCCCGCCCCCGGTCCCGTGCCCGACGACGACGGCACGATCCGCCCCGAGCGACCGGACGACGCCCGCGACGTCACGCGTGCGGGTCGGGGCGTCGTACCCGATCGGCGGCTTGTCGGAGGCGCCGGTACCCCGAAGGTCCATGGCGGCGACGCGGTAGCCCGCCTCGCCGAGGGCCTCGAGCTGGTGGCGCCATGCCCACCAGAACTGCGGGAAGGAGTGCAGCAGCAGCACGAGCGGCGCGCTCGAACCCCCGCCACGGGACTCCGGTCCCGCGAGGGCGACGTGGAAGCGCGCACCGTTGGCCGGCACGAACTCGTGCCGCCAGGGGCCGTCGACGAGTGCTGCGGAGAAGTCGCTCGAGTCGGTCGTCACCCGGACGAACTTACCTGGTCCTCCGCGAGGGCGACCTCGTCCGTGGGCTCGGCGGAGTCCGGCATCTCGGCGGGCTGCGCCCGGCGGTCCTTGGGCGGGTCGAACCGGTAGCCGACGTTGCGGACCGTGCCGATGAGCTGCTCGTGCTCGGGGCCCAGCTTGGCGCGCAGGCGCCGCACGTGGACGTCGACCGTGCGCGTGCCCCCGTAGTAGTCGTACCCCCAGACCTCCTGCAGCAGCTGGGCCCGCGTGAAGACGCGGCCCGGGTGCTGCACCAGGTACTTGAGGAGCTCGAACTCCTTGTAGGTCAGGTCGAGCGGGCGACCGCGCAGCCTGGCGGTGTACCCGCCCGCGTCGATCGCGAGCTCGCCCGCGGAGATCTCCTGCGGGGCGTCCTCTGCCCGTCCGTGCGCCGACCGCTCGATGACCAGGCGGAGCCGGGCCTCGACCTCGGCCGGTCCTGCCGACTCGAGCAACAGGTCGTCCGCCCCCCACTCGGCCGTCACGACGGTCAGGCCGCCCTCGGTGAGGACCAGCACGAGCGGCACCGCAAGACCCGTGGCGCGCAGCAGGCGGCACGTGGTGCGCGCCGCGACGAGGTCGCGACGAGCGTCGAGCAGCAGGACGTCCGAGTCCGGTGCGTCCACCAGAGCCGACGGCTCCATGGGCAGCACCCGTATGCGGTGCGACAACAGTCCCAGCGCAGGCAGGACCTCGACGGACCCACCTGTCGCCGGTGTCAGGATCAACAGCTCTGCCACCGACGCACCTCCTCCCAGTGACCTTCGAGAAGGCCGGAATCATTACCGTAGCGCGTTGAACAGACGTCAACGGGGTGACCAGGGCCTTTCTGCTGTTACAACCTTGTTTCGTGTTCGGCGCCGCGCGTCATCTGGGAGACTCATGTTCGTGCTCAGCCTTCCCGGACCCGGTGCCGCTCGCTCCTCGATGCAGGGAGCGTGCGTCTAGTGGGCCTCTCCTCACGCGCAGTCGCCACCGCGGTGGTGGCCGCCGCGGTCGCCGTCGCAGCCTTCTTCGGGCTCGTCCCTCTCACCCTCGCGTCCGCGGCGCTGGCCGTCCTCGTGGCGATCGGGTGGCCCTCGTTGCTCAACCAGCCTGCTCCCGGCGGGTCGGGCCTGGTCATCGGCCTGACCGGGGTCGGGGCGGTCGCCGCGGTCGCCGCGACCGAGGGCGAGCCCTCGCTGCGGAACCTGCCGCTCGTGCTCGCCATGGGGATCGTCCTGGCCTTCGTCGCCGAGATGCTCCGCCGTGACGGGCGACCGCGTCTGGTCGAGTCCCTGCTGGGCACCGTCAGCGGGCTCGTGGTCGCGGTCTCCGCCGCCGGGTGGATCGCGACGGACCGCACGGACGCCGGCGCAGCTCTCGTCGTGACGTGCGCCGCGACGCTGGCCGTGGCCTCGGCGGTCTCGGCGCTGCCCGTGCCGGGCTGGTGGAACACGCTCCTGACGCTCGCTGCGTCGATCGCCGCGGGTGGTGCCCTCGCGTGGGCACTCCCCGAGGTCGTGACCGTCAACGGGCTGTGGACGGGGGCGGTCTCCGGGATGCTCGTCGCAGCCCTGCACGCGCTGTTCGACCAGCTGCCGGCCCTCGAGCGCAGGGCTGCCGCGCTTGCTGCCATAGTGCTTCCCGTGACGGTCGGAGGCATCCTGGTCTTCGTGGTGGGTCGGGTCCTCGTGGGCTGACCTGCCCGGCTCCCTCCGGACGCACCGCAGGACGGACGACGGGAAAGGTCGAACCATGGTCTGGCGCATCGTGATCCTGCTCGCGCTGCTCGGCGCGAGCGTGCTCCTCGGCGTGTGGTGGCAGCGGCGACAGGGAGTGGTCCGGCTCCGGGACGCGCAGCCCGCGGCCGCGGTCGACTGGTCCTCGCGCGGGATCGTGCTGGGGGACCATCGGACGTTCGTGCAGTTCTCGTCCGAGTTCTGCTCGCCCTGCCGTCACACGGCCAGGGTGCTCGACGAGGTCGTCGCGGCCCGCACCGACGTGACACATCGTGAGATGGACGTCGACGAGCACCACGACCTCGTGCGAACGTTCGGCATACTGCGCACACCGACCGTCCTCGTCCTGGACCCGGCCGGTCGCGAGGTCGCCCGCATGAGCGGCAGCGTGAGCCGCGCGCACGCGCTCGAGGCGCTCGACGTCCCGGCAGGCTCGGTCGCCTGAGCGGGCCGTGCGGCTCGATCGTCCCGCCGAGAACCTGCCGAGTACCCCGCCCGAGGCCCCGCTGACGGCCCGTCCCACCGAGGAGCCCGTATGTCGCACGAGTCCACCCCCGCCGTGAGCGCGCCGCAGGGCATCGATCCGCGCGGGCCCCGGGTCGGAGCCGGGATCACTGCTCTGCTGCTCGCGGTCACCCTTCTCCTGGGATCGTCCGAGGCCGCGCTGTGGGTCCTGACGTTCGTCGCGCTGAGCTTCCTGCTCGGGACGCTGCGCGGGGCGCAGGGCACGTGGCAGGGATGGGTCTTCAAGACCTTCGTCCAGCCACGGCTGGGCCCGACGGCGGAGCGCGAGGACCCGCGTCCTCCTCGCTTCGCGCAGGGGGTCGGGTTCGTCATCACCGGGGTCGGCGTGGTCCTGGGCTTCACGGTGTCCCTCGTGGCGGTGCCGGTCGCGGCGGGGCTCGCTCTCGTCGCCGCGGTGCTCAACGCCGCTTTCGGGCTGTGCCTCGGCTGCGAGATGTACCTGCTGATCCGCCGGTTCGCGCCCGCTCGCTGAGGCGCGCGTCGCCTTCCCGATCACGGAGGACGGCGCCGGGGCCCGCGGGGTCTCGGCGCGTCCGCGTGCGGAGCGTAGGGTCGAGCGGTGCCAGCACAGTCCAGCCCCCCGACCACCGTCCCGCCCAGGATCAAGAGGCTGCGTGCCGGCGTCAGGCCCCCGGGTGACGCCGCAGGGCTCGGGGCCGAGGAGCGCCGCCACGACGAGCGGTTCGAGGGCGCGGACCTGTCCCACGCCGACCTGGCGGACATCACGTTCGAGCGCTGCGACCTCGTCGGGGTCTCGCTCCACCAGGCCGACCTGCGGGCCGCGACGTTCAGCGAGTCGCGGCTCGAGAGGATCGACGCCCCCGTGCTCAGCGCACCGCGCTCCGTATGGCACGACGTGGTCCTGGACGGTTCGCGGATCGGGTCGGCCGAGCTCTACGAGTCGGCGTGGCGTTCGGTCGAGCTCGTCGACTGCAAGCTCGGCTACGTCAACCTCCGGGGCGCGACGGTCCGCGACCTGCGGCTCACGCGCTGCACGGTCGACGAGCTCGACCTGACGAACGCCCAGGCCACCCGGGTCGCGTTCGAGGACACGACGGTCGACCACATCGTCCTCGCGAGCGCCCGCCTGGTGCACGTCGACCTGCGGGGTGCGGCGCTGCGGCGGATCACGAGCATCGAGAGGCTCGCCGGGGCCACGGTGAGCCCGGCGCAGCTCGTGGATCTCGCCCCGCTGTTCGCGGCCGAGCTGGGGATCCGGGTCGAGGACTGAGGCCACGGCACGTGGTGCGGTGACCGCGGGACGGGTGCTCCGCCGTCGGGCAGGGCGGCGGCACGTACGGCGCACGCCGTCCTCGGCGGACCGCGCACGTCTCAGTAGACGAGCGCCTGCGCCCCCGGGCGGAGCGACTCCTCCACGAACACCGCGGCCCCTGCGATCCGCACACCGGGCAGCACGTCGGCCTCGGTGATGCCGCGGCGCGCCGCGCACTGGGTGCAGACCGTGACGGTCCCCGCCTCGAGGACGACCGCGAGCAGGTCCGGCAGTGCAGCCGCGTGCTCGAGCTCGAGCTCGCTCGCACGCCCCGGCAGCCCGAACCACGCCGACTCCCCGGTGAGCCACAGGCTCACCTCGACCCCCGCGGCGACGGCCGCGGACGCGACCGTGAACGCCTGGTTGGTCGCCTCGGGGCGTTCGAGCCCCGAGGTCGTCTTGACGACCAGCGAGCGCTGGGCGGAGGCGGTCGAGGGCTGCGGCACGACTGGCTGGGTGGTCACGTGCGCGAGCCTAGAGGCCGGAAGGTAGGATCGGCGACATGTCCACGCATGCACTCGAGCTCATCTTCCTGGGACTGCTGATCGCCGCGACCGTGACCATCACGTGGTTCGCCGGGTTCGTCGTCTACAAGCTGTACCAGGGTCAGCGCTGACCTGATCGTCACGCCGGGCGTCCGTCGCCCGGCGGGACCCGGGTCCCGTCTCTCCCTGTCGTCACTCACCGGTCCGTCGCGACCGGCACCGCCGGAGGTACCACCAGATGGCTTTCGCGTTCCCCGAGGGGCTCGCCCCCGAGGCCTACCCGCTCGCGTGGCTCGTGGGTTCGTGGCGCGGTGAGGGGGTCATCGCCTACCCGGGCATCCCCGAGACGCCGTTCGTCCAGGACGTGACGTTCGACCACGACGGCGGCCCCTACCTGCGGTACGAGTCGACGATCCGCGTCCTCGAGGCCGAGGTCCCGGAGACTGTGCCCGAGTCCTGGACCGCGGACCAGCCCGCCGACCCCGAGGCCGACCCGTCGAGCGACTCGACCGAGCCCAGCACCGAGGGTCATCTCGCGCCGGGGCGGATCTGGTCCACCGAGACCGGCTACTGGCGCGTCTCCCCGGAACGCCCCGAGGGCCTGCCCGAGGACAAGTCGGCGATCGAGGTCATGATCGCGGACCCGTCGGGCCGCATGACCCTGTACCTGGGCGTGATCGGCAACGGCCGCGTGGACCTGTCGAGCGACGCCATGGTGCGCACCTCGACGTCCGCCGAGGTGTCGGCGTCGAACCGCCTGTACGGCAACGTGCAGGGCCAGCTCATGTGGGTCTGGGAATTGGCGGCCTTCGGTCAACCGTTGCAGTCGTATGCGTCGGCGAAGCTGGACCGCCTGTAGTCCGTCCGACGCGTGAGGTACGGCCGTCGCCACCGCGCGGCCGGACGGACGTGCGCGCCGCCCGCGGCGCCGAGGAGGTTGTTCGATCGTGACTGCTGGCACCGAAGACGCACCCCAGACCGAGGCCCCCGCCCGGACGAGCCCGCTGCTGGCCCGCCCCGGTGCGGTCGCGGGTTCCGGACCGGACGCGGGAGTCGCCTGGCACTACGGCGACCCCACGGGCGAGCAGCGTGCGCTCGAGGCGGGCGGCGCGGTCGTCGACCTCTCGCACCACGGGGTCGTGCGCGTCGAGGGACCCGACCGCCTCACCTGGTTGAACTCGATCACCTCGCAGAACCTGCTGGGGCTCGCACCCCGGACCTCGACCGAGCTGCTCGTCCTGAGCCCGCAGGGGCACGTCGAGCACTCCGCGGGCGTCGTGGACGACGGCGAGTCCACGTGGCTCGTGACCGAGGGGTCGCACGCCCCGACGCTCACTGCCTGGCTCGACCGCATGAAGTTCGCGCTGCGCGTCGAGATCACGGACATGACCGACGAGATCGCGGTGCTCGGCGAGCCTCGTGACGCGGAGGGCGCCGAGGGCGAGCCCGTCACCTGGCGCGACCCCTGGCCGCGCACCGCGCCCGGCGGCACGCGGTACGGCCCCGCGGACGACGAGCACCCCGGTGCGCACCGCGCGTGGCGCCTCGTCCTGGTGCCTCGTGCCGAGCTGCCCGACGCCGTCGCGTCCCGGGAGGCGGCCGGCTGGCGGCTGGCCGGGACGTGGGCGAGCGAGGCCCTGCGGGTCGAGGCCTGGCGTCCTCGCCTCGCGACCGAGGTGGACAACCGCACGATCCCGCACGAGCTCGACTGGCTCCGGACCGCCGTCCACCTGAACAAGGGCTGCTACCGCGGGCAGGAGACGGTCGCACGCGTGCACAACATGGGTCGGCCGCCGCGCCGCCTCGTGATGCTCCACCTCGACGGGTCGGGGCACCTGCTGCCCGTCGCGGGTGCCGAGGTCCGTCTGCCCGGTGGTGAGCCGGGCGCCGACGGCACCGCGCCCGCCGGCCGTCCGGTCGGCACCGTGACCTCGGTCGCGCGCCACCACGAGCTCGGGCCCATCGCGCTCGCTGTCCTCAAGCGCAGCGCCCCCGAGGACGTCGAGCTCGTGGTCGACTGCGACGGAGGCGCCGTGGCGGCGGCCCAGGAGGTCGTCGTCCCGGGCGAGGGGGTCTCGGTCGACCGTCCGGCCCCGCGTGGTCCCGTGGCTCGGGGGATCACGCCCCGCGGGCAGGACGCCCCCCGGAGCATGATCTGATGACCGCGCCGCGGCCCGCAGCGACCACCGCACGGACTGACCCCGGGTTCCGCCGGGTCACCGGGACCCGGTGAGCAGGAGCGCATGACGCAGTCGCAGGACACCTCCGACGGGACCGCGGTACCGGAGCCGGGGGCCGTCGAGACGGCCCGCAAGGCGTTCCGCCGGCTGCTGCTCCGCGCCCGGCTCCGCCAGGGACGGTCCCGGGTGAGGGCAGCGTTCTGGCCCATCATCCAGGCCTCGCTCGCGGCAGGCATCGCGTACGGGATCGCGCACTACGTGTTCGGGCATCCGTACCCGTTCTTCGCGCCCGTCTCGGTGTGGGTGTGCCTCGGGTTCAGCCTGGACCGGCAGGTCCGCAAGGTGGGCGAGCTCGCGATCGGCGTCGCCGTGGGCGTGGGCCTGGGCGACCTGATCGTGCACTTCATCGGCTCGGGGTGGTGGCAGGTCGCGGTCGTGCTCGCGACCTCTGCCCTCGTCGCCCGTTTCATCGACCGCGGCGCGCTGCTGGCGACCCAGGCGGGCGTGCAGGCGATCGTCATCGTGGGACTGCCCGCCGCCCAGACCGGTGGCCCCGGCGGGCGGCTCGTCGACGCGCTCGTCGGCGGGGCGATCGCGCTGCTCGCCGCGACGCTGACCCCGGGGGACCCACGCCGTCGGCCCCGCATCCTGGGGGACGAGGCGACCACCGAGCTCGCCGAGACGCTCGAGCTGCTCGCGCGCGGCTTCCGCTCGGGCGACGCGGACGACCTGGACGCCGCGCTCGTGCGCGGCCGGGCGTCCGAGCCCGCGCTCGAGGAGTGGCAGGCCACGGCGACCAGCGCGCAGGAGCTGTCCCGTGTCAGCGCCGTGGGCCGCAAGCACCGCACCGAGCTGGGCGACCTCGAGCGCAAGGCCGTCCTGGTCGACCGGGCGATGCGCAGCGTCCGGGTCCTCGCACGCCGTTCGCGGCCGGTCGCCGGGCCCGAGCACGACCTCCTGCCCGTGGCGGCCATCGTCGACCGGTACGCGGCGGGGACCCGGGTGCTGGCCGAGGCGATCGGGGCGGGCAAGGACCCGGTCACGGCCCGCGAGATCCTCGCGGAGACGGCCGCCGCGGCGGACCCCAGGACCGTGGGCGCGGGCGACTGGCAGGTCCAGTCGCTCGTCATGCTCCTGCGGTCCCCGATCGTCGACACGCTCGAGGCCGCGGGGATGTCTCCGCGCGAGGCGCGCGAGGCCCTCACCGAGCTCTGAAGCGACGCCCGGAAGCTCGTGAGATCCGATCGCGTGGAGGTCTACGCAATCCGGGCACGTGCCGGTACCTTCGGGGGATGGAGGTTTCCGTCAGCGCCCTGCGGGCCGAGCTGAAGTCGTGGATCGAGCGGGCACGTGACGGAGAGGACGTGGTGATCACCGAGCGTGGTATCCCCGTGGCGCGGCTGAGCGCGGTGGGGAGCGCAGACCTCATCGCGTCGCTGACCAGGGACGGGCTCCTGACGCCGGCCACCGAGGAGCGCCCCGTCCACACGCCGCCGGCGCGCCCGGCCGCGAAGCAGTCGGCGATGTCGGGCCTCGTGCGCCGCATCCGACGCTGACCGGCGGTCCCCGTGGCACTGGTCTACTTCGACGCGAGCGCGCTCGTGAAGCTGTGCGTCGCCGAGCCCGGCTCCGAGCTGGCCAGCGCGCTCTGGAACCGGGCGGACGTGGTCACCACGAGCCGGCTGTCGGACACCGAGGTCCGGGCGGCCCTCGCCGCGGGGGAGCGGTCGGGGGTCCTCGACGCGGCCGAGCGGGCAGAGGCCCTCGCGACGTGGGAGCTGCTGTGGCCCGCGCTGCACCTGGTCGAGGTCTCCCCGGGGGTCCTGGACCGCGCGAGCGCCCTCGCGGGTGCCAACGGTCATGCGCTGCGCGGGGCCGACGCCGTCCACCTGGCCTCGGCGCTGACGCTGCGGCACGACGACGCGATCTTCGCGGTCTGGGACGAGCGGGTGGCCGCGGCAGCCCGCGCGGAGTCGCTGCGCGTCCTGCCGTAGGCTCGGAACGTGATCAGCTTCGGTGGAGCCCAGTGGCTCGTCCTCGTCGTCCTCGCGGTCGTGGTGTTCGTCGCCCAGGCCGTCGCGCTCATCGATGCGCTCCGGCGTCCGGCGAACGGGTTCACGGCCGAGGGAAAGCTCACCAAGCCGATCTGGTCGGCGATCCTGGGCGTCGCGGCAGCGATCGGATTCCTCGGCCTGCCGCCCATGATGCTGACGAGCGCCAGCTTCCTCAACCTCATCGCGCTCGTCCCCGCGTTCATCTATCTGGTCGACGTGCGCCCGCGCCTCAAGCCGTACGGTTTCGGGCGTGGTTCGGGAGGCTCCGGCGGGTCGCGCGGCGGCCGTCCGGGTGGGTGGTGACCCCCGTGCTCCGCTCGGCCGTCCCGCTCGCGGAGGTCGTCCGGGGAGACCTTGTCGAGTCCGTGCACCTGGGCCACCTCGTCACGCTCGATGCGTCGGGCTCGGTCGATCTCGCGGTGGGAGACCCGTCGACCGTGATCTGGCCGCGCTCGTCGGTCAAGCCGTTCCAGGCCGTCGCCATGCTCCGTCACGGCCTGTCGCTGCCGCCGCGCCTCCTGGCACTGGCCGCCGCGAGCCACAACGCCGAGGACTTCCATCTCGCGGGCGCACGCGAGATCCTCGCGGGCGCGGGCCTCGACGAGTCGGCGTTGCGCAACACCCCGGACATGCCCGTCTACCCGCCGGCGGCGTTCGCCTGGCAGGAGCAGGGCAACGGTCCGGCCTCGATCACGCAGAACTGCTCGGGCAAGCACGCCGCGATGCTCGCGACGTGCGTCGCGGCGGGCTGGGACACCGAGACGTACCTCGATCCTGAGCACCCGCTCCAGGTCGCGATCCGCGAGACGCTGCTCGAGCTCACGGGGGACGATGCGTCCGGGCTCCACGTCACGGTGGACGGCTGCGGCGCGCCCTTGTTCTCGACGACGCTGCAGGGTATGGCGCGGGCGTTCGGCCGTCTGGCCGGTGCGCCCGTCGCCGATCCTGCGTCGCCCGAGGCCCAGGTCGCCCGCGCGATGTCCGCGTTCCCGGAGATGGTCGGTGGGACCGGTCGTGACGCGACCGACGTCATGCGGGCGGTACCGGGCCTCGTGGCCAAGGACGGCGCGGACGGCGTGTACGGGGTCGGGCTGCCCGACGGCCGTGCGCTCGCGTTCAAGGTCCTCGACGGGTCGCCGCGCCCGCGGCCCGCGGTGCTCGTCGCCGCGCTCGCGGCGCTCGGTGCGGGCGATCTTCCCGGGGCCGACGCCGACGCGCTCGACCGCGTGGGCCGCACCCCGGTCCTGGGCGGAGGAGCGCCCGTGGGAGAGGTGCGCGCCGCGTTCGCCTCGGGGGCCGCCTCATGAGGGCGCTCGTCCAGCGGGTCACGCGCGCGAGCGTGAGCGTGGGCGGGGAGGTCGTGGGGCGCGTCGACCGGCCCGGCCTGGTCGCGCTCGTGGGCGTGACGCACGACGACGGCCCGGCCCAGGTCGAGCTGGTCGCGCGCAAGATCGCCGAGCTGCGGATCCTGCGCGACGAGCGGTCGGTGCTCGACGAAGGGGCCCCGGTCCTGGTGATCAGCCAGTTCACGCTCTACGCGGACACCAAGAAGGGCCGACGACCGTCATGGAACGGCGCGGCCAAGGGGGACGTCGCGGAGCCGCTGGTCGATGCCGTGGTCGCCGAGCTGCGCGCCAAGGGGGTAGAGGTCGCGACCGGGGTGTTCGGCGCGGACATGCAGGTCGAGCTCGTCAACGACGGGCCCGTGACGATCCTGGTCGAGGCCTAGCGCTCTGGGCGAATGGTGACCGTTCGCATTGTTTCGAGCCCTTCGAGGACTTTCTACGGGAAATCCCTTATGTGACGGCTGTGAACCATGTGGAACACCCGTACGTCTTTCATGCGTGAGCCTGGTTAGGTTCGAAGAGCCCAGCATCTGGGGCTCCGGAACGGACCGGGGCCAGCAGCACGGAAGACGAAGAGGCCTCCCTTTGCACGCATCTCGAACCACTCCTTCACCGGGGCGCCGTCGCGCGCTCGGCGCGATGGTGTCCGCGACGACGCTCGCGCTCGTGGCGACCGGCCTGGTCGCGGCCGGCAGCGCGACGGCAGCTCCTGCTGCCCCCGTGGCGGCCAGCCCCAACGGCGAGAACGACATCAACGGCTACCGCAACGTCGGGTACTTCATGTCGTGGGCGCCGGAGAACTACGGCTACACCGTCAAGGACTTCCAGGAGTCCGGTCAGGCCGACCAGATCACGCACGTCAACTACGCGTTCGGGAACATCCACCCGACCGACCTCTCGTGCTTCATCTCCGACAAGGAGGGCACACCCGAGGTGGGCGGCAACGACGGTGCGGGTGTGGCGGGCGCCGACTTCGTCGACGCCGTGAGCGCCGAGGACTCGATCGACGGGGTGGCGGACACGGCCGACCAGACCCTCGCCGGGAACTTCAACCAGCTTCGCAAGCTCAAGGAGCAGAACCCCGACACCAAGGTGCTCGTGTCGATCGGGGGCTGGACCTGGTCCAAGTTCTTCTCGAAGGCCGCCGCGACGCCCGAGTCGCGGGAGAAGCTCGTGTCCTCGTGCATCGACCTGTACCTCAAGGGCAACCTGCCCGTGATCGACGGTCGTGGTGGCCCCGCTGCTGCCGCGGGCGTCTTCGACGGGATCGACATCGACTGGGAGTGGCCCGGAGCACCGGACTGGTCGCAGCACCCCGAGAACCACATCGACCCCGTCAACGACAAGGCGAACTTCACGGCGCTGCTCGCCGAGTTCCGCCAGCAGCTCGACGAGTACGGCGCGTCGCAGGGCGAGGAGTACCTCCTGTCGGCGTACATCCCCGTGAACCCGACGGTCATCAACGCGGGCTGGGACGCCCCGGCGATCTTCGACTCGCTCGACTACGGCAACATCCAGGGCTACGACCTGCACGGCGGATGGTCCCCGAACCTGGCCGGGCACCAGTCCAACCTGCACGACGACCCGACGTTCTCGGGGGACATCTCTGTCGAGCAGGGTGTCGACGTCTACCTGAGCCGTGGCGTCGACCCGCAGCAGATCACCGTGGGCATCCCGGCGTTCGGGCGTGGCTGGACCGGCGTCGAGGACGGCGGCACGAGCGGTGCCTGGCAGTACGCCACGGGCGTGGCCCCCGGCACGTTCGAGGCAGGCAACAAGCAGTACTTCGAGCTGCGTGACCTCGGCACCGAGTACTTCGACGAGGCGACCGGTTCGTCGTGGCGCTACGACGGCAACGAGTGGTGGTCGGTCGACACCCCGCGCGCGGTCGAGTTCAAGGCGAGGTGGGTCGCGGAGAAGGGCCTCGGCGGTTCGATGTGGTGGGACCTCGCGGGTGACTACGAGGACGAGCTGGTCGGCACCGCGGCGGACGTCTACCGGGCGTCACCGACGGGTCCGGTCGACTCCGGGGCCGCCGGCGGCTGCTTCCCCGCGTGGAGCGTGGCGGGCACCTACACCGCGGGTGACGTGACGTCGCACGAGGGCGTCAACTACCAGGCGAACTGGTGGGTCCACACCAACGCTCCGGGCACCGAGACGTACTGGAGCCCGTGGCGCGTGGTCGGCTCGTGCGTCTGACCTGACGCGAGCCCCCGCGCACCCGACGCCGTCGGGACCACGACCTGCCGGTCG